>WTID01000198.1 GCA_011522855.1 Flavobacteriales bacterium | reverse complement strand
CAGCTCCAGAAGATGAACGAGAACCTCGGCAGCCTCAACGGCATGTACGAGGCCCAACTCCAGCAAATGGAGACGAGCCGACAGCTCTTCTCCGGCATGGGTGAACTGGTCCAGAACCTCAACGACAGCGTTGAGGACACCAAGAAATACAAGGACAACATCGCCGCGCTCTCCAGCAATCTGGAAGCCCTCAACACGGTGTACTCCAACATGCTCAACGCCATGGGCAACTCCCGCGGCTGATTATCCTCCTCTCCCACACGCACTAGATCATGGCAGGAGCGAAGGAAACGCCGCGTCAGAAGATGATCGGGATGATGTATCTCGTCCTGACGGCCCTTCTGGCACTGAACATCTCGAAGGAAATCCTCAACGGATTCGTCAAGGTGGAAAACGGTCTGCGCAAGACCGACCAAACCGTCCAGGGCAAGTCCCGGGAAACCATGCTGGAATTCGAGGCCAAATACCTCCAGGACCAGCAGAAGGTGAAGCCGTATTACGATGCCGCCAAGGACATCGAGAAGAAGGCCGACGACCTCTACGACCACATCACGCAGCTCAAGGCCAACATCATGGCGGTCGCCAGTGGCGACCGGGAAGTGGTCGACGCCGGTGGAGACCTGTCCAAGTACATTGCCCAGGACAAGATCACCCGCCGCGACACCGTCCTCAGCATTCAGTATCTCGAGAAAAAGGACGAGTATCAGGAAATCACCGCCTACCTCGTGGGCGGAGAGCCGAGCCGTCCCAAAGAAGGACCGTTCACGGCCACCGAACTGAAGAGCAAACTGGAAGGCTTCCGTGAGGAGCTGAAGAACGTCGAATTCACGGACTTCGTGGGCAATGAATTCTCCGTCTCCCCCGGCCTCAAAGCCTCCTTCGACAAGACGTTTGTCTATGAGAAGGAAATGGAAGACGGCAAGGAGGTGCTCTGGGAAGCCGCCAACTTCTTCGATGTGCCGATCGCCGCTGTGATCCCCATCCTGTCCAAGTTGCAGATCGACGTCGAGAACGCGAAGTCCAACCTCATGTCCGAGCTCATCGCCGGCATCGAGGGCAAGAGCTACAAGTTCACGAATCTGATGCCGCTCGTCGTGCCAGAGAGCAACTACATCCTCCGGGGTGACAGCTTCCGTGCCAGCGTGTTGCTCGCGGCCTTCGACGCCACGAACAGCCCGAACATCTACGTCGACGACCGCGCCTTCGACGGTCGGGATTCGACCAACCTCGAGTACGACGGCATGGACCCGCTCCGCATCGACGGTGGCCTCGGCCAGCTCCGCATCTCCACCAAGGGCATGCCCCTCGGCGAGCGGAACTACAAGGGCCTCATCCGTTTCCAGGGACCGGATGGCAACGTGGGAGACTACCCCTTCTACACGCCGGAGTTCACCGTGGCCGAGCCCGCCCTCGTGGTGAGCCCGACCAAGATGAACGTGTTCTACCGCGGTGTGCCAAACCCCGTGGAGATCTCTGTTCCGGGTGTCAGCAGCGACAAGCTCGACGTCCGCATCACCGGAGGCCACCGCATCAAGCCCGACGGAGAAACCTTCATCGTCGATCCGGGGGCGGGTGAGAGCGCCGAAATCGTGGTGACGGCCACGCTGCCCGACGGAAGCAAGAAGAGCCTGCCCGGCCGTGAGTTCCGCGTCAAGCGGATTCCCGACCCCTCCCCCCGTTTCGCAGGAAAGAAGCCCTCCGACAAGACCATCACCAAGGTCCTCCTCGAGAACGCCCCCTCCGTGGGTGCCCTCATGGAGAACTTCGACTTCGACGTGGAGGTCAAGGTGAAGCGGTTCAATGTGACCGTCACCAAGGGCGGCACCTTCGTCGAGCAAAGCAGCAACTCCAACATGGTGACGTCCAACATGAAGGAACTCTTCCGTTCCATCGGACGGGGCTCCGTCGTGTACATTGAGGACATCGTCGTCTCCATGCCCGATGGCACGGAGCGCGCGTTGCCCACCATGAAACTCAAAGTGATCTGATGATGAAAGCAGCACGCCATCTCGTGACCCTCCTCTGCGTTCTCGCCGTGGCCCTCTCGGCCGAGGCCCAGACGCAAACCGTCCTCGACGGTGCCTACGTGAAGGAAACCAACCTCACGAAGCGGGTCGTCCCCTACCCCTCCCTCCGTGAGGCGGACGTGATGTACGTGCGCCGCATCTGGCAGGACATCGACCTGCGCCAGAAGATCAACCAGATGTTCTACTTCCCGGTCGATCCGATCGAGGACCGGAAGAACCTGTTCGACGTGATCCGCTACGCCCTTGAGGTGGAAGGCTCCCTGACCGCCTATGGAACGGGACCGGCCGGTGACGATGACGAATTCCGCTACCCCTACACGGGCACGCAGGTGGACTCCGTCCTCAACCCGGTGGTGATCATCCCGCAGTTCGATCCCGTGACCGGTGAGGTCATCGGTTCCATGGAGGCCCAGACCTCGATCAACAGCCAGGACATCGTTCGCTACCGGATCAAGGAGGACTGGGTGTGGGACCGCCAGCGCAGCCAGCGCCACGTGCGCATCATCGGCATCGCCCCCATCATCGAGAAGAAGGACGACGAAGGCAACTCCCAGGGCCTCGCCCCGCTCTTTTGGCTCTACTACCCGGAATGCCGGTACGTCTTTGCCAACGCGGAATGCTACAACTACGAGAACGACGCCCAGCGCCGGACCTTCGAAGAGATCTTCCAGAAGCGGTACTTCTCGAGCTACATCGTGAAGGAAACCAACGTCTTCGACCGATCCATCGCCGACTACGCGCAGGGCCTCGACGCCCTCCTCGAATCGGAGCGCATCAAGGACGAGCTCTTCACCATCGAGCACGACCTCTGGCATTACTGATCGCCCCCTGAAAGAACCCCGAGAAACGCCCACCTTTGTGGGCGTTTTTCATTGCCCCCGGCCCCCATGCTCAACCTGAACCAGATCGGCGTCCATTTCGGAGAGCGCACCCTCTTCGAAAACATCTCGCTGGCCGTGGGCAACAAGGACCGCGTGGGCCTCGTCGGACGCAACGGCGCGGGCAAGTCCACCCTCCTCAAGATCATCGCCGGCGTCCAGAACCCCAGCGAGGGCAACGTCGCCACCCCGAAGGAGTACCGCATCGGCTACCTGCCCCAGGAAATGGAGCACAACGAGGAGGCGACCGTCCTCGAGGAGGCCCAGAGCGCCTTCGCCATCTACCAGGAGCTCGAGGCCGAGGTCGCCCGGATCTCCGCCGAAATCGCCGAGCGAACCGATTACGAGAGCGAAGCCTATGCCCGGCTGATCGACCGCCTGAGCGAAGCCAACGACCAGCTCGCCCTCATGGGTACTGGTGCCAAGGAAGAGCAAACCCAACGCATTCTCCAGGGCCTCGGCTTCCGGCCGGCCGACATGCACCGAAAAATGGGCGAATTCAGCGGCGGATGGAAGATGCGCGTCGAATTGGGCAAACTCCTGCTGGTCGCTCCGGACCTCCTGCTCCTCGACGAGCCCACCAACCACCTCGACATCGAGTCCATCGAATGGCTCGAAGGCTTTCTGAAGCACTACCCCGGGGCCATGATCCTGATCTCCCACGATCGAACCTTCCTCGACAATGTGACCGACCGTACCGTGGAAATCACCTCCTTCCGCGTGCACGACTACAAAGCCTCGTACAGCAAGTACATGGCGTGGCGCGAGGAGGAAGCCGCCCGCCAAGAGCAGGCCGCCAAACAGCAGCAGAAGGACATCGCCCACACCGAGGAGCTCATCAACAAGTTCCGCGCGAAGAAGAACAAGGCCGCCTTTGCCCAGAGCCTCATCAAGAAGCTCGACAAGATGGAGCGCATCGAGGT
>WTID01000156.1 GCA_011522855.1 Flavobacteriales bacterium | reverse complement strand
CATCCTTCGCTCTGAGGGCTGATCAGCCCTGACGGGCGTCGGCATCCTCCAGGAAAGGCAGCTTTCGGCGGAACGCCATCATGTCGTCCCGGTTGAGGGCGGCTTGGAGGGTGGCCGGTTGGCCATGGCCACCGGCATCGGCGAGCAGGGTTCCTGCGAAATCGGCGATGAGGCTGTCCCCGGCGTAGCGGTGTCCATGGCCATCCACTCCAGAGCGATTGATGCCCACCACGAAGCATTGGTTCTCGATGGCGCGGGCTTGCAGGAGGGTGCGCCAGGCTGCCGACCGGGTTTCGGGCCAATTGGCCACATAGAGTGCCAGGTCATAGGGTGCGTGGCGGTCGTTGCGCACAAAGACGGGGAAGCGCAGGTCATAACAGACCTGCAGGAGGATGCGGAACCCACGGAATTCCAGTTCGACCCGGTCGTCGCCCGCTGTGAAGTGGTCGTGCTCGCCGGCGAGGGTGAACAGGTGGCGCTTGTCGTAAAAGGAGGGGGCTCCTTCTCCGCTCGGTGGGATGAACCAGAACCGGTTGCGGGGCTGGTCCTCTCCGTCGAAGCAGGCGATGCTGCCGGCGATGGCCGCGCCCAGACGGTCGGCCCAGCCTTGCATCCAGTCGAGTTCGGAGTCGGCGCCTTCGGTGGGGGGGATGGGGGGCCAGCTGAACCCGGTGGTGAACATCTCGGGCAAGACCACGACATCGCAGGATCCGGCGGGGATGGAGGCCAACAGGGTGTTGAAGTCGGCGAGGTTGGCGTCGGGGTTGCGCCAGTGGAGGTCGGTCTGGAGGCCGACGATGCGGAGTTCAGCGGACATGGTCGGCCGCAATATGGCGCAGCCGCTCGATGGCCGCGTCGAGGGTGGCGTCTTCCTTGGCGAAGCAGATGCGCAGCTGGGGGGTCGGGGGTGCAAAGAAGGCCGACATCGGAATGGTGGCCACGCCATGGGTGCGGGTCCACTCCCGGGCCCAACGGCCGTCATCGCCGTCGATGAGGTTGCGGGCATCCAGCACTTGGAAGAAGCCGCCGGCGGCCGGGGTCCACTCCCAAGCGGTCCCGTCGAGGCCGGACAGGAGATGGTCGCGTTTGGCTTGGTACAGTGCGGGGAGACCGTCGATGTGGGCGCGGCCCTCGGCGGTCGGCAGGAAGGAGGCCAGGGCGGCTTGCAGGGGGGCGCCCGTGGAGAAGACGTCGTACTGGTGAACCTTTCGGAGTTCGGCCGTCAAAGCGGCCGGTCCCACGGCCCAGCCGATTTTCCAGCCGGTTACCTGGAGCAGCTTGCCGAAGCTGCCGAAGGCGAGCCCGCGTTCGCGCAGCAACGGATGGGCCGCGAGCGAGACCTCGGCCCGTCCGTCGTGGACGATGGAGCCGTACACCTCGTCGGACAGCACCAGTGTTGGCTTCTCTGCGAGGTGGTCGGCAAGGGCATCGAGGAAGCCCGGTGGGCAGACCGTTCCCGTGGGGTTGTGCGGGGTGTTGAGGATGACGAGCCGGGTGCCGTCGTGAATGGCGCCGAGGAGGGCCTCAAGATTCCACGTTCCATGGTCATTGAGCAGGGGCACCTCGACGAGATGGCCTCCGGCCAGTTTGACCCCCGGGGCGTACAGGTCGTAGGCCGGGGTCTGGACGACCACCTCATCGCCGGGGTGGACCAAGGCCGTGATGGCGGCGAACAGGAGGGAGGAGGCGCCAGCGCCGATGGTGCATTCGGAAGCAGGATCGTAGGTGGCGCCGTGGCGTTCAGCGTGGTGGCCGCAGATCCAGTGGCGAAGATCGGACCGGCCGGCCATGGGGGCGTATTGGTGCACGCCATCATGGAGCGCCTGAATGGCGGCTTCCACCAGTCCCTCGGGCGGGGGTATGTCCGGGAAACCCTGGGACACGTTGACCGCCTCGTGCTGCTGCGCGAGGGCAGACATTTCCGTGAAGATGGTGGTCCCCAGGTGGGGCAGCTTGCTCTGCAGCTCCACCGTCACGCGATCAGTCGTCGAGGGTCTGTTTCACTTCGACCTCCTCGTAGGCTTCGATGATGTCGCCCACCTTGATGTCGTTGAACTTCTCCACGTTCAGACCGCACTCCAAGCCCTTTTTGACCTCCTTCGCATCGTCCTTGAAGCGCTTGAGGGAGCCGAGCTCACCGGTGTAGACCACAATGCCTTCGCGGATGACGCGGATGCCGTGGTTCCGATGGATGGTGCCGTCGGTCACGAAGCAACCGGCAATGGTGCCCACCTTGGAGATCTTGAAGGTTTCGCGGATCTCGGCCGTACCGGTGATGCGCTCCTCGATCTTGGCGGAGAGCAGGCCCTCCATCGCTTCCTTCATCTCCTCGATGGCTTGGTAGATGATGGAATACAGGCGAATCTGGATGCCTTCCTTCTCGGCGAGCTTCCGGGCCGTGCCGCTCGGGCGGACCTGGAAGCCGATGATGATGGCCTCGGAAGCGGACGCCAGCAGGACGTCGCTTTCGGAGATCTGGCCCACGGCCTTGTGGATGACGTTGACCTGCACCTTCTCGGTGGTGAGCTTGAGCAGGCTGTCGGCCAAGGCTTCGGTAGAACCGTCCACGTCGCCCTTGATGATGAGGTTGAGCTCCTTGAATTCACCCACCGCGATCCGGCGGCCGAGTTCCTCGAGGGTGACTTGCTTCTGCGTCCGGATGCCCTGTTCACGCTGCAGCTGCTGGCGCTTCTGGGCAATGGTCCGGGCTTCCCGCTCGCCTTCAAAGATGTGGAATTCGTCACCAGCATTCGGGGCGCCGTCCAATCCGAGAACAGAAACGGGGGTGGAGGGTCCGGCTTCTTTGAGCTGTTCGCCACGCTCGTTGGTCATGGCGCGGACCTTGCCGCTGTACTGACCGGCCAGCATGGCGTCGCCTATGCGGAGCGTACCGGCGGAGACGATGAGGTTGGTCACGTATCCGCGGCCCTTGTCGAGGCTGGATTCAATGATGGTGCCCACCGCGCGCTTCTCCGGGTTGGCCTTGAGCTCGAGCAGTTCGGCTTCGAGGGTGACCTTCTCCAGCAGCTCGGGGATGCCCATGCCGGTTTTGGCCGAGATCTCTTGGCTTTGCGTCTTGCCGCCCCACTCTTCGACCTGGATGCCCAGCTCGGCGAGTTCGGTCCGGATTTTGTCGGGGTTGGACTCCTCTCGGTCACACTTGTTGATGGCGATGAGGAAGGGAATCTCCGCGCTCTGGGCGTGGCTGATGGCCTCCTTCGTCTGCGGCATGACCGCGTCATCGGCCGCCACGATGATGATTGCGAGGTCGGTGACCTGGGCACCGCGGGCACGCATGGCCGTGAAGGCTTCGTGACCCGGCGTGTCGATGAAGGTCATCCGGGCGCCGTCCTCCAATTCCACGCTGTAGGAACCGATGTGCTGCGTGATGCCCCCGGCCTCGCCGTCGATGACGTTGGTGTTGCGGATGTAGTCGAGCAGGGAGGTCTTTCCGTGGTCGACGTGGCCCATGACGGTCACGATCGGCGGGCGGGCGACGAGGTCGTCTTCGCTGTCCAATTCCACTTCAATGGCCTCCTGGACCTCGGCGGACACAAAGTCCACACCGTAACCGAATTCCTCGGCGATGATGCCGATGGTTTCCTTGTCGAGACGCTGGTTGATGGACACCATCATGCCCAGCGACATGCAGGCCGAGATGACCTCGTTGACGGAGATGTCCATCATCGTGGCGAGCTCGGAGGCCGTCACGAATTCGGTCAGCTCCAGCGTGTGGGCCGCTTCCATCTGGGCGAGCTGCTCGCGCTCGGCCCGTTCGGCTTTGGCGTCGCGCTTGGCGCGGCGGGTCTTGGCACTGGCCTGGGTCTTCTTGCCCTTGCTGAGGCGGGCCAGCGTTTCCTTGATTTCCT
>WTID01000167.1 GCA_011522855.1 Flavobacteriales bacterium | reverse complement strand
GCCGAGGAGGCCAAGAAGCTGATCGACGAGAGCGGCCTCGAGGTGCACAGCGCCATCCTGCTTCAGGAAGCGGCCGACAAGGTGGCCGCCGTCCTCGCCTGATCCAGGCCTCGGCCGAGTTCCGGCTTTACGCTTTCCGCGCCATCGTCAGCCCGTCGCCGACGGGCAGCACGACCGTTTCCAATGTGGCGTCCATGCGCAGCCGCTCGTTCAGGGCGCGCAGGGCATCCGGCTTCGGTCCGGTCGCTGCATCGGGACCGTCCAGCGTTCCGCTCCACCACGTGTTGTCAAACAGCATCCAGCCTTCTTCCGAGAGCAGGGGGAGCAAGGCGTCGAGCTGGGCGTTGACCCCCTGCTTGTCGGCATCGACATAGGCGAGGTCAATCGCACCGTGGGTTTCGACATCCCAATTGGCCAGCACCGCCATCGCCTCTCCGTGGTGGCGGTGGATGCGGCCATGGCCTTCGGCACGAGGCCAGAACTCGTCGTGGAGGGGGAAGAGTTCGTCGTTGCGTTCCACCGTATGAAGGGTGCCTTCCGGATGCAGTCCCTCGAGCAGGCACAGAGTTCCGTATCCGGTGAAGGTCCCCAGCTCCAGGGCGATGCGGGGCTGGATCATGCGCGAGACCATCGCGAGCACCCGCCCGGTGTGGACGTCGCTCATCAGCCGGCCGTGGCGTGTGCGCTGCCAGGTGGCGGTGCGCAGGGCGGACAGCAACGGGGGCTCTGAAGAGCCGGAGTTGGAGGCGAAATCGAGGAGGTCCATCCGGGGACCAAGATCGGTCCTCAGCAGAAGAGGCCGATGTAGCCGAGCAGATAGACGAGGTCGGCCACACTGACCAGGCCGTCGTCATTGAAGTCCTCTGGACCGCAATCCATCATGCAGCCGAAGGCACCGAGGAAGGTGACGAGGTCCGAAACCCCCACGATGTTGTCGCCATTCAGGTCGCCAGGGCACGCGGCGGGCGCGATTTCGCTCGCTTCCATCAGCCCGTTGCAATTGTTGTCTAGACCTTCATTGGTGCCGGGTGCGCCGGGATACTGGAGGGGATTGTCGTCGTCGCAGTCGCAGATGTTGTTGTGGGTGTCCTCATCGGCGTCCACAATGCCGGCACACGACTCGAAGGAAGCCTGGCAGTTCGAGCTGACGCAATCGTCGCACGCCGCGGCAGAGCCGAAGGCGCAGATCGTGGCGCAGTTGCTCAGGGCGCAGGTGGCCTCATTGGCAAAGCAGCTGATGCAACCAGAAGACATGGTCGGGAGCGCGAGGACGGCTGCCGCCGTGAAGCAGGCGACCGGATCGGAATTGAACGCGCATTGCAGGGCGGCCGCACTCACTGCATTGTCCACCATGTCCGCACTGTCGCACAGGAGCATGAGGTCATACTCATTGCACTGGGCATTGGCCGACGGGGCCAGCAGGGTGAGGACACAGGCCAACAGGGCGCTGCGAAGGCAAGTGGGCATCATGACGATGGTTCGGTCTGGTTAACAATATACGGACTTCAGTGTCCCCGTATCTTCGCGGCGCCATGGGCAAGGGAGACGGAAACATGCGCAAACTCGGCGGGCTGGATGCCCTGGCCGACTTGCATCTTGCGATGGGCGGGGAATCCGCGGATGTGACATCCGATTCCGATGCGCCGGGACCCTCTGCTCCGGACCGACCCTCCATTTTGTATGTGTCGAGGGACCGCAAAGCCCGAAAGGGCAAGGAGGTGACCTTGATTGAGGGGTTCGACCTCGATCTTCACGACGACATGGCCCGTTCGGTGGCGAAGGCGCTCAAGGCCCTGTGTGGGGTCGGGGGCGGTTGGAAAGACGGTGCGGTGCTCCTGCAGGGAGACCACCGACAGCGGGTGGCTGATTGGCTGACTCGTGAGGGGTACTCGATCAAGCACAAGGGAGGATGAGCCAACTGAAAAAAGCCGGGGAGCCAGGGCCCGTAGAGTATGTGGTCCGCACCCTCATGGGGCTCGAGCCGCTGGTGGCGTCCGAGGCGGAGGCCTGCGGGGCGATCGACATTCAGCAGGGACGG
Source organism: Flavobacteriales bacterium (assembly GCA_011522855.1). Classification (GTDB taxonomy): domain Bacteria; phylum Bacteroidota; class Bacteroidia; order Flavobacteriales_D; family Sanyastnellaceae; genus UBA8752. Next base: position 1,837 of record WTID01000167.1, on the reverse strand, counting down.
CGCAGCGTGTCCTTCTCCATCGAAGAGCAGGGGCTGTACCGCTTCCTGCAGACGACGCGGTTCGCGGTGCGCGTCCTGCGTCCCGTGTTCCGTTTCCAGGCCAAGGGCCCCGATGACCTGCACGCCAAGGCGGTGAAGCTCAATTGGAGCCAATGGGTTGATGCGCGCAAGTCGATGGCCCTCGACGTGACGGTCCACAGCGACCATTTCCCCCACGACCAGTTTGCCATGTTCCGGATGAAGGACGCCATGAGCGACCATTTCCGGGACCGGATGAAGGGACAGGGCAGCGGCCATCTCAACATCAACCGGACGGCTCCGGACCAGCTCATTCACCTGCACATCGCCGGGGAGGAGGTCACCATCTCCCTCGATCTGGTGGGCAAGGATGCCCTGTTCAAGCGCGGCTATCGTGCGCCCCGGGCCCGCGCTCCGCTCAACGAGGTCTTGACGGCCGGCCTGCTGGCCCTGGCCGGATGGAAGCCGGGGGAGACCCTGGTCGATCCAATGTGCGGGTCGGGCACGTTTTCCATTGAAGCCGCCCTCTGGACGGCTGGCGTGCCCATCCATGCCGGGCGGACGTCGTGGACCCTCTTCGGGATGCCCACGTTCGACAGCCGGCTGTGGCGCTCCGTTTCCGAATCGGCTCGGGAAGAGCGCATTGACCGGGCGCCGATCCTGGCTTCGGATTGGAACAAACACCCCGTGGGCGATGCCCGAGAGAGCGTCCGCACTGCCGGGCTGGAGCATCTGGTCCGCGTGGAGGTGGCCGACTTCCTCGATTTGAAGCCGCCCCGTGGGGTCGAGCCTGGCTTGGTGGTTCTCAATCCGCCCTACGGTCAGCGCGTTCAGGCGGCGGACCTCGACAACCTCTACGGCGGCATCGGCGGTGCGCTCAAGCACCGTTGGACGGGATGGCGCGCGGCCATCCTGTTTCCGAAGGACTTGGAGGCCCAATACCGCATCGGGCTCAAGCCGTCTTCGAAGCACACCGTGATGAACGGGCCGCTCGCCTGCACCTGGGCCATCTACGATTTGTTCAAGGGCAAGCGGGCCGACCACCTGTCGGGAGAGGGGGCCGAGGAGCCGGCCGCTGAGCCGGTGCCCGTCGCACAGGAGCCGGAAGGGGAGACCGTTCGCTTCCGCCGCCCCCGGATTCAGAAGCCGAAGGACGACGCCGGCGCTGAGTGAACCCGCTGGGCGAACTTGCGCCCATGACGCGATTTCCGTTTCGATTTCTTTCCGTCCTGTTCGTGCCCCTGCTGTGGTGTGGGTGTGGGTTCAAGGGCGAGCAGGCCGACCTCGTCCTGCACAACGGCCTCATCCTGACGCTCGACGAATCGGGCACGGAAGCCCAAGCCGTCGCTGTTCGGGATGGCCGCGTGTTGGAGGTGGGGGCGGAGCGGGCCATCCTCAACCGATATGCCGCGGATCGTCAGGTGGACCTGAAGGGGGCGGTGCTGGTGCCGGGCCTCATGGATGCCCATGCTCATTTTGTAGGCTACGCCAAAAGCCTCGCCACCGCCGACCTCGTTGGGACGGAATCCGTGGAGGAGGTCTTGGCCCGGGCCCAGGATCAAGCGGTGCGTGTGCCCATCGGATGGGTGCTCGGCCGCGGATGGGACCAAAACGATTGGTCGGATGAGACGTTCCCGGACCGTCGGAAGGCCTTGGATGCCATGTTTCCCGACCGACCGGTCGTGCTGGAGCGGGTGGACGGTCATGCGGTCTGGGCCAATGCCGTGGCTCTGGAGGTGGCCGGGTTCACGTCCGAATCCGAGGTCTTCGGTGGCGAGCTCCTCCGCCACCCGGACGGTGAGCTGACCGGGGTCCTCGT
>WTID01000206.1 GCA_011522855.1 Flavobacteriales bacterium | reverse complement strand
GAGGATGACATGGGGTACAACTTCATGAATTCCGAGACGTTCGAGCAGATCAGCCTCGAGAAGCACCTGATCGACAACCCGCAATTCCTGCAGGACGAGATGAAGTGCCTCATCGTCTTCCATGCCGAGGAGGAGCGCCCCCTGAGCGCCACCCTGCCGAGCCACATCGAGGCCGAGATCACCTACACCGAACCGGGGGTCAAGGGCGACACCGCGACCAATACGTTGAAGCCGGCGACGATCGACACGGGGGCCGAGGTCCGCGTGCCGCTCTTCATCAACATCGGCGACCGAATCAAGGTGGACACCCGCACGGGAGACTACTCCGAACGGGTCAAGAAGTAAGCGCCATGTCCGCCGATCTCCGGACACGGAAACGGCTGGACCGCTTGCGTCAGCAGGCGGACGCGTTGTTGGACCTGACCCAGGCCATCAACCGCAATGTGCCTGATGACGAGCTTTTCGGTCACTACCAACGCATTCTCAATGCCCTCGGGGTCGGCAAGCTCGCCCTGTTCTGCCGCGACTTCGGGGACGGCACCTGGGCGTGTGCCGTGGAATGGGGCTACCCCACCAAGCTGCCCCGTCTGGACGATGCCGATGCGGCCCTCGGCGGCAAGGCCCACGCCATCGTCGCCGGCGACACCGAGGTGGAGTTCGACCTCGCCATTCCCGTCGAGCACGAACAGGAGGTCATCGCCTACGTGGTGATGGGCGACCGCGAGGAGGGCCGGGGCATGAGCCCGTCCATCCGCCACGTCCGCTTCATCACGACCTTGACCAATGTGCTCGTCGTCGCCCTCCGGAACCGGGAGCTGACGGCCGAACGCATCCGGACGGCGGGAATCGAGCGGGAGCTGGAGCTGGCCGGGGAGATGCAGTCCATGCTGCTCCCCCGGGTCCTGCCCGATGACGACCACCGCAGCTTTTCCGCCCGGTATCGCCCGCACCATCACGTGGGTGGGGACTACTATGACGCCGTGCGGTTGGCCGACGGGCGCATGGCCATCGCCATTGCCGATGTGAGCGGAAAGGGCATGCCCGCGGCCTTCCTCATGTCCAATTTCCAGGCGCATTTGCACGCCCACCTCGAGCGGGGCGAGGTGGACCTCGAGAATCTCGTGCGATCCCTCAACCAGCGGGTCTTCAGCAGTGCCCGCGGAGAGCGCTTCATCACCTTCTTCTTCGCGCTTCACGACCCGGCACGGGGCGCCATCGACTACGTCAACTGCGGCCACAACCCACCGCTCTTCGTACCGGACAAGGGGCCGGGGATGTTCCTCGGGGCCGGTTGTCCTGGCCTCGGCATGCTCGATGTGTTGCCGGTGGTGGGTGTCGGGACGCTGGATGCGCCTCCCGGGTCGACCTTGGTCTGCTTCACGGACGGTCTGGTCGAGCAGGAAAACGAAGCCGGTCAGGATTTCGGGGAGCACCGGCTCCAGCGCCTCGTCGAGTCCGATCGGAAAGCGGGGACGGAGGCGATGAACGCCGCCATCATCGTGGAATGGGAGCGCCACCGGGGGTCGGCGGATCCAGCGGATGATACGGCCCTGCTGACGACCCGCTTCTCCTGAGTCCGACGTCCATCATGACGAGGATGGCGAGGAAGCCCCAGAATGGGGCGCTCGCCTTGTCGGTGTCGAGGTAGTTGTTCAACACCCCGTGGATGAAGTAGGTCAGGACGCCGAGGTAGATCGAAAGGGCCCACCAGGAGCGCCAGCGGTCCTGATGGCGCAGGGCACGATGGACGCGGAATCCCACAACGGAGGTCCACCACAGCAGAGCGAGCACGATCAGCGCGCCGGGCACGCCCTGTTCGGCCAGCGGGCCGAGGTATTCGCTGTGGGCGTTGCCCCGGTCGGCGTTGTTGGTCGAGATGATCGTCCGGTGTTCCGACCGCTGGAAGGGGGCGTAGACGAACTGATACGTCCCTGGGCCCCAGCCGACCAAGGGGCGCTCCTGCCAGAGCGCCACGGCGCAGCTCCAGCGGTTGATGCGCTCGAGGTTGGAGGCGTCACTGGAGACGTTGGAGATGGATTCCACGTGCTCGGTCAGGTCGTCCGACGAGTCCTGGTCGTTGCGCTCCAGGGAAATGAGGAGCTGGTCCCAGACCAGGAACAGCATCAGCAATCCCAGGATGCCGGTGCCCAACAGCGTGCGCAGCCGCACCCCGAACATCATGAGGGCCCCGATGCCGGCCGCGGCCGCAACGGAGACCCAAGCCGCCCGGGTGAAGGAGAGGATGAGGCCCACGGTCAGGACCGTGAACGCGACCGTCAGGCCGAGTTTGCCGATGCCCGAGCGGCCGGGCTTGAGCAGCAGGGCCAGTGACGGGAACCAGAACATGGCAAGCACGGCACCGTAGCTCGTGTGGTCCTTGAAGAAGGGATCCATCACCCAGTGTCCGGCCTGCTTCTCGAACCCGTAGCCCGCGTGCCGCACCACGGTGTAGACGATAACGGCGAGCAGGGGAATCAGGTAGAGCAGGACGAAGCGTTCCTGTTTCCGTTCCCCGGTGACCAGTGGGGCGAGGAGGAAAAAGAAACCGACCACGAACCATCCCCGCGCGATGAGGAATTTGACCGAGACCATCGGGTCGGAGGAGGTGAGGGTGGTCAGGGCGAGCCACACGAACATCACCTGGATGCACCGGGTGATGGGGTGCGCCTCGAGGCCGGCATCGAGCCGAACGCCCCGCAGCCGGTCGAGCAGGAAGAGCAGGAGCAGGCCGAAGAGCAGGGGTTCGGTGGGGAGGTACAGCCCGACGCCACCGATCTCGAGCTGTTCGAGGTTGAGGCTCAAAGGGACCGTGGCGACCAGCCCGAGAAGGAGCAGATCCCGACGGGTAAGGGCGAGGGCGACGACCCCGACCACAAGGGGCAGGGCGGCGACCGGCCAGGCCTGGGTGGCGATGGCGGCTCCGAGCAGCAGGGCATACCCGAGCGCCACCGCGACGGCGGTGCGGTGTTCGGGAAGCCGGAGCCGGAGGCCGTCGCCGGAGGGCATCAGCGGACGGCGTCGCGGAAGAGCAGGAAGACGAGGGCGGCCAGGGCGACGGATACCGCGCCCATGACGGTGATGAGCCAGCGGATGGGGCGGGCCTTCTTGTCCGCCACGGCGGCCCGGTCGACCACGAACGCAGCCGGAATCTGCGACTCCGCATCCAGCTTGTTGAGGTCGAAGCGCTTCTTCAGGACGGCCTCCTGTTCGAAGGCGTCCTCGAGCTTCGTGGTCAGCTGGTTGAATTCCGTGGCGTAGGGGGCCAGTTTCTCCATCTTGCCCAGGATGTTGGCCGCCCGGGCAGGCTGGCCTTCAGCGAGGGCGGTGGCATACTGCTCATTCAGGCCTTCGATCTGGACGGGGTAATCGTATACCCCTTCGCGCCGCAGGTCGGCCAACCGGTCCTCCATGCGTTCGATGCCTTTCTGGTGCTGCTCGAGACTCTGCTTCGCATAGCGGAAGGCCTCCAGGGCACGGTCGTTCCGGAGTTGGTTGGAGACCGAATCGGTGAGGTTGGCGATGTCGTTGGCGATGTCGCGGGCCATGACAGGCTCCTTGTCGAAGACGTCGATTCGAATGGACCCATAGCGCGTCAGGGCGGCGTCCACCTTGCCGGAATAGACTTTGGCCATGGCGGCCTGGGCCCCGGCTTCCCCGCGTTCGATCTCGTAGTGCGACCAGAGGTCATACTTGTCGATGATGCGCCGCCGCACCCGATCCGAATTGAGGATTTGAAGCAGGCGTTCCGCATCCTCCGTCTCACCGTAGGCCAGGATGTCTTCCCGCTTCTCCACCTCGTAGAACTGGGCGCCGATGGACTGCTGGGGGAGGGCGAACAGCACCACGGAGGATTGGAATTCAGGCTCGATGAGGAAGGTCGCCGCCGCGCTGATGATGCCGCCGAGGGCACCCGCAACGACGAGGGGCGTCCGCCAGTCCCAGATGCGTTTCAGGAGGGCGGACTCCCCTTCCGGGGTTCGGGATGAAGAATCGGTCATGGTTGTGTTCGTTGGCCGAAGGCGTCAGGGTGCAAGATGCATCCGGTCGGGGCGAGAACGGTCAGCGCCCCCCGCACAGTATGCGGGTTCTTTCCACCGCCGTCCGTGGGGCGTAGTTTCGCCTCCATGGCCGTCATCGCCATCAATACGCGCCTGGTGGTGCCTGGTCGGCTCGACGGCATCGGGTGGTTCACGCTCGAGACGGTCCAGCGGATGGTCGCGGACCATCCGGAGCACGAGTTCCATCTGTTCTTCGACCGCACCCCGCCCGAAGAGTTGTTTCCAAGGGACAACGTGACGCTCCACTGGATCTGGCCACCGGCCCGGCGCCCCTTCCTGGTCGACTGGTGGATGGACTACAGTGTCCCGAGGATGCTGCGGAAGGTCGGTGCGGACCTGTTCCTGTCGCCTGACGGGTTCCTCAGCCACCGAACGGCCGTGCCACAAGTGGCGGTCCAGCACGACCTCAATTTCGAGCACCATCCCGAGTGGCTTCCGCCGGCTGTTGCCCGTCACTACCGCCGTCGGTTCCCCGAATCGGCCCGCAAGGCGGTGCGGCTCGCCACGGTGAGCCGGTACAGTGCGGACGACATCGCCAAACAGTACGGCGTCGACCCCGACCGAATCGACGTGGTCTACAATGGAGCAGGAGCCCCATACCACAAGCCGCTGGGCCTCGATGCCGAGCAGGAAGCCCGGGGAATCCGCAACCGGATGACGGGAGGACGCCCTTTTTTCGTGTTCATCGGCACGCAGCACCCCCGGAAGAACCTTGAGGGACTCCTGACCGCCTTTGACCGCTATCGGAGCCGGGGCGGTCAATGGGACCTCCTGCTGGTGGGCAAGGCCATCTGGCGCAAGCGGGGCTTCGACGCGCGCGGTGCCCTGGGCAACGTGGCCGAAGACACAAAGGACCACATTCACCGCAGTGGATGGCTTCCCCAGGATGAGCTCGCTTCGGTTCTCGCTGCAGCGGGTGGCCTGGTGTTCATTCCATGGTTCGAGGGATTCGGGATTCCCTTGCTGGAGGCCTTCTCGGCCGGAACGCCCACCATTCATTCGGACCGGACCTCCCTGCCCGAGGTGTCGGCCGGAGCGGGGTTGCAAGTGGACCCGGGCGATGCCCAGGCGGTGGCATCGGCCATGCTCCGCCTGGAGCGCGAGCCGGCCCTCAGGGAGCGGCTGGTGGAGCTCGGGCATGACCGCGCCGAGGCGTTCAGTTGGGAACGGACCGCCGCCCTGATGTGGGATTGCCTGGTGCGGGCCGGCGAAGCGGCCGGGGTGCCGCTCGGGCCGAAATCGGAAAAGCCATGAGCCCCGGGCTCCGCACGTTTCTCGTCGACGGACGGACCGAAGCCGGGGTGGATGAAGCCGGGAGGGGCTGTCTCGCCGGACCGGTCACCGCGGCAGCGGTCATCCCGGGGCCGGAGGGCATCCGTTGGCTCGATCAGGGGCTCGACGACAGCAAGAAGCTCGACGCAGAGGCCAGGAACCGCCTGCGGACCGCCATCGAGCGAGAGGCCCAGGCGTGGTGTGTCGGGTGGGCCACGGTCGAGGAAATCGAGCAGGTCAACATCCTTCAGGCGACCTACCTCGCGATGCACCGGGCCATCGATGGCCTCGGGAGGCGTCCGGAGCACCTGCTCATCGACGGAAACCGGTTTCGTCCCCACGACATTCCCCACTCCTGCGAAATCAAGGGGGATGGCCGATTCCTGGCCATCGCGGCGGCGAGCATCCTGGCCAAGACGCACCGCGATGAGCGCATGGCGACCTTGGCGATGGACCATCCGGAGTTTGGGTGGGACGGCAACAAGGGCTACCCGACTCCCGCCCACAAAGAAGCGCTCAGGGTCCATGGCCACACGGTTCACCACCGCCGAACTTTCCGGGGAGTCCAGGGGTCATTATTCCCCCTCTGACGGCCTGTGTATCAAGGCGGTCTTCATTACCCGTTACGGCACCGTTAAACATCCGCCGAATCAGGGGGTTGTCCTGCTTTCCGACCTAATTTCAAGGCGCCAATTCCCACATGATGAAACGACATGGAATGTGGAAGCTTGCTTCCGTTCTCTTCACGGTCCTGTTGACCGGAACCCTCTCTGCCCAGACCGCTCACCTCTCGATGCTCGCCGATCCCACGGACGACGCAACCGCGCGGTTTGTGAAGATCTCCAACAACTCCGGGGCCGACCTGGACATGACCGGCTGGTACCTGCTCCGGTGGACCAATGGAAACCTCGAGCCCTCCAGCTCGTCCCAATTTGACCTCGGTGCGTACGGCACCCTCTATGACACCGGTTGCATCTACGTGGCGGCTTCCGCTTCGGGATTCGAGGCGGCGTATGGATTTGCTCCGGACCTGGTCGCAGGGACGGGAGGAACCGCGGACAGCAATGGAGACGACCAGATCGCCCTCTACGATGCCGCGGGGACCATTGTGGACTTCTTCGGTGTGATCGGGGAAGACGGGTCCAACACGTGCCATGAGTTCGAGGACGGCTACGCCCTCCGCACCACGACCGCCCCGGATGGCGAGACGTGGAACGGGGCGAATTGGACCATCTATTGTGATGGGTCCAGCGCCACGGATTGCTTTGACCACAATGCCGGTCAGGAGCAGACGGCCGCGGACATCGCCCTGCTCGTGTCCCAATGCGTGCTGGATGGGGTCGAGATCGGTGGATGCACCGACGAGACGGCCGTCAACTACAACGCCAACGCCACGTTTGACGACGGAAGCTGCCAGTACCCGACCGAAGTGACCATCAGCGCCATCCAGCAGGACATGGGCGCCGAGGACAACGGAACGTTCAACGGACAGACCGTTCTGGTCCGGGGCATCGTGACCGGTGTCTACGGAAGCAACACCTCCATCCAGGATGGAGAAGGCGCCTGGAGCGGCATGTTCGTGTACGTTGGAGGCGGCCTGCTCGATGACACCACCCAGGTGGCCATGGGAGACAGTGTCCTCGTGGAGGGCGTCGTTGGCTCCTTCAATGGAGGCACCCAATTGACTGGCGCCTCCGCCACCATCCTCAACGGAGGCAACCCGCTGCCCGCACCCACCGTGCTCTCCACGGCGGACGCCAACCTGGAAGAGTACGAAGGGGTCCTCTGCCAGGTCACGGGCGCCATCACGGGCGAACCCAACAACTTCGGAGAGTTCCCGATCGACGACGGGTCCGGCGCCCACAACGTCGACGACATGGGCTACGACGGCTACACGGAACAGGGCGCCATGCTCGGCGACACCTACCGCGTGACGGGGGCCATCAACGGCGGCTTCGGCAACAGCATCGAGCCGCGCGACGCGGACGATTTCCAGAAGCTGGGGTGCACCAACCCTGCCGCCAACAACTATGACGCGGCCGCCGTCATCGACGACGACAGTTGTGAGGTGGTCGATGGGGCCATTTCCATTGCGACGATCCAGCAGGGTCAGGCGTTGGATCCGCCGGTGTTCACCGACTCCCTGGTGACCGTGAGCGGAACCGTGACCGGGGTGTACGGCACCCTGTTCAGCCTGCAGGAAGGAGCCGGTGCCTACAGCGGCATGTTCGGATTCGACCCCGAGGTGGCGGTGAGCGTGGGCGACTTTGTGGCCCTGACTGGCGTCATCTCCGAGTACTTCGGACTGACCCAGATTCAAGGTGTGGGCGGAAATCCGCTGGTCACCAGCATCATCAGCCAAGGCAATGACCTGCCCGCCGCTGAGGTGCTCGGCACGATGGCCGCCGACATGGAAGAGTGGGAAGGCGTGCTGGTGCAGTCCACCGGTGCGGTGTCCTCCCCGGACCTTGGCAACGGCGAGTGGGGCATCGACGACGGCACGGGTGAACTCCGCGTCGACGACCGCGGCTGGGATCATCAGGCCACCGGTGAGGTCGTCATCAATGCCCAGTTCCAGGTGACGGCTCCGTTGCACTACAGCTTCGGCAACTTCAAGCTCATCCCGCGCAGCGAGGACGATGTGCTCCTGTATGGATGCACCCTGCCCAATGCCGACAACTACGTGGCCGGCGCCGACATCGACGACGGATCCTGCACGGGCAGTGAGCCCTGCGACCTGTTCTTCAGTGAGTATGCGGAAGGGTCCTCCAACAACAAGTACCTCGAGATCTACAACCCGACCGATGGCCCTGTGAGCCTCGCGCTCTACTCGCTCGCCAACCAGTCCAACGGAGCCAACAACTCCGATCCGGCGGCCGAGGAGTGGGATTACTGGAACGATCTCTTTGCCACGGGCGCCTCCATCGGTGCCGGGGAGACCTACCTGATCGTGCACCCGAGCGCCAGCGCGGCCCTGCTCGACAGCGCCGACGTCACCTTCAGCTTCCTTTCCAACGGAGACGATGCCTGGGGCCTGATCTACAGCGCCAATGCTTCCTTCGGCAACGGGGGAGACTGGGAGCTGATCGACGTGGTCGGTGAGCCCTACGGCCTGGATCCCGGTTCCGGTTGGGACGTGGCCGGCGTGACGAATGCCACGCAGAACCACACCCTGCGCCGGAAGTCCTCCATCTCCTACGGAAACGGAGGAGATTGGGCCGCTTCGGCCGGCACCAATGCCGACGACAGCCAGTGGATCGTCCTCGACAACGATTACGCCCTGAACAACGGTCTGGAAGGCTACAACAGCCACGACTTCACCGGGCTCTGCGCCTCCAACACGGAAGGCTGCACCGATCCCTTCGCCATCAACTACGATCCGACTGCGACGGTGGACGACGGCAGCTGCCTGTTCATTCCGAACGTGACCATCCAGGAGATCAACGAAGGCCTGACCTCGGGCATCGTGACCACGTCCGGCATCGTGACGGGCGTCTACCTCACTGACGACGGTTCCTTTGGCAACCAGGCCGCCTTCACGCTCCAGAACGGCACCGGTGCCTTCTCTGGCTACTGGGTGCGCGGCGCGGATGCCACGCCGGAATCCATCGGAAACGTCCAGGTGGGCGATGAGGTGGAGATCACCGGCGCCCCGGACAGCTGGTTCGGAAACGATTACTTCCCGAACCCCTCCATCACCATCCTGTCCTCCGGCAACCCGCTTCCCGCCGCGGAGGTGCTCGCTTCCGGCGACGTGAACCTCGAGGAGTGGGAGGCCGTGCTCGTGTCGGTGACGGCCGAGTGCGACAACCCGGATCTCGGTTTCGCCGAGTGGTCCATCAACGATGGCAGCGGTGGGGCTCGGGTCAATGACCGCGCCTACGACGCCCTCGGCGCCGGAGTGGTCGAGGCCGGCCGCACCTACCGGGTGACCGCCCCGACCGGCTACGCCTACGGCAACTGGAAGATCGAGCCCCGCGACAGCACGGACGTGGTGCGCCTGGGCTGCACGGACGACACCTTCCCGAACTACTGGCCGCTGGCCAACGAGGATGACGGCTCCTGTGCCAACATCCCGGGCTGCACGGATCCAGCCGCGGACAACTACAACCCCGATGCCACCTCCGACGACGGCAGCTGCGTCATCACGGGCTGTACGGACCCGACGGCCCTCAACTACAACGAGGCGGCCACAGTGTCCGATCCGGACCTCTGCTACTACACGCTCCCGAACATCATCGTGAACGAGATCCACTACAACCCCTGCGACAACCAGGGTGGGGACTTCGATTGGGAGTATGCGGAGTTCTACAATGCCGGTGACGAAGCCGACCTGAGCGGATACGAAGTGTGGTTTGCCTTCTCCAACCCGGAGGCGATCTCCCTGGCCCTGGCTTTCCCGGAGGGCACCATCATTCCGGCCGACAGTTACTTCCTCGTGGTGCCGGGTGCGGTAGCCGAGACGAACTACACGGCGATGGGCATCACCTGCTTCCTGATGGACAATGGCAACTGGGGCAATGGCGGGGGCACCGTCCAGCTGCAGGACGCCTTCGGCAACATCGTGGACGCCGTCACCTACGACGATGCGGCGCCCTGGCCCTCCCAGGAGATCAGCATCCTGGGCAACGTACTCGCCGCCAGCCCCGATGGAGGATGTGCCTCGCTCGAGCTCATTCTGCCGACGCTCAACAACGACGATCCCGACAACTGGCAGGGAAGCTGGGTGGACAACGGCACCCCGGGTGCGGCCAACAGCTCCGCCTTCGGCTGCACGGACGGCGCCGCCTGCAACTACTCGGCCGTCGCCCTGTTTGACGATGACAGCTGCACATATGACTGCTACGGCTGTACATACCCCGAGGCCAACAACTACGACGAGACGGCAACGGTCGACGACGGCACCTGTGAGGTGACGGCCGAAGACAACTGCCCGACCGACCTCAACGACGACGGCACGACGTCGGTGAGCGACCTCCTCATCCTGCTCGGTGCGTTCGCCACCGACTGCGACGAGTAATCCAATCTGACCGAATTCAGAGGGAAGGGCAGCCGCGAGGCTGCCCTTCCTGTTTTCGGACCCCGCGGAAATCCGCGAACTTCGGCCTTCGTTCACGCACATGAACTCCCTGATCCAGGTCTTCCAGCTCGTCGGTTCCCTCGGCCTCTTCATCTATGGCATGGTCCTGATGAGCGAGTCCATCCAGCGGCTGGCGGGCAAGCGCCTCCGGTCCGCAGTCTCGACCGTGACGCGGAACCCGGCGCGGGCGTATGTGTCCGGCCTGAGCCTGACCGGCCTGCTGCAGTCGAGCAGCGTGACCTCGCTCATGGCGGTCAGCTTCGTCCAAGTCGGCCTGCTCCGGCTCAGCGAGGCCTATTTCGTGCTGCTCGGAGCCAACCTCGGCACCACGGTCACGGGTTGGCTGGTTGCCCTGACCATCAGCAAGCCTTCCATCGGCAGCTTTGCCCTGCCCATCCTTGCCTGTGCCCTGCCCCTGCTGTTCGCGCAACGGCGCAGGACGCGCTCTGCGGGAGAGGCGGTCATCGGCTTCGCCCTCATGTTCGTCGGTCTCGGGTTGCTGAAGGACGGGGTGCCCCCGATCACGGAGGCGGGACTCGCCCAGTTCCTGGCCCAATTCTCGGGCGGTGGCATCGGAGGCGCGCTCGGCATCGTCGCCATCGGCATTGTGGGGACCGTGGCCCTGCAGAGCTCTTCGGCCATGATGGCCCTCATCATCACGCTCGCCGCCGGAGGCGTGGTCTCTGAATGGGGAGGCGCGGCCATGCTGCTCGGGGCCAACATCGGCACCACCTCCACCGTGATCCTCGCCTCTCTCGTGGCGGGCCGGGAGGCGCGGCGGGCGGCCCTGAGCCATTTCCTCATCAACCTCTTCGGCGTGCTCCTCGCCCTGCCCATCCTGCACATCCTCCTCGACGGCATTGCGTGGTTCCTCGCCCCAATGGGAGACGGCGCCGTGGACATCGCCATCCACCTCGCCCTCCTCCACACGGCATTCAATGGCGTCGTGACCGGCGTCTTCGGCCTGTTCCCAAGGCCCATCCTCTGGCTGGTCCGGAAGCTCGTGCCCGGTGAGGGCATTCGCGGATTCAAGAGTCCGCTGGTGACGGCCAGCGTGATGGATGCGCCCGAGCTCCAGGTGCTCGAGGCCCAGCGGGAAGCGGAACGCCACCATGAGCTGGCGTCGGGGATGGTGGTCGAGATGAAGGCGTTGCTCGAGGAATTGAATCCCACGAGGCGCAAGGCCATTGCGGACCGTCTGATGGAGGCCCACAACCTCGGGGCGCGGTATGAAGGGGAGATCAAGGGGTTCCTCGAGCGCCTCGCCCGGAGCAAGTTGTCCGGGGCCACGTATCGCCAGGTGCAATTCCTCCTCGAATGGACCACCGAGATGGGCCAGGTCGTGGAGCTTGCTCAACGGTTCCGCCAGCTTCAGTCGGAGCGGGAGCGGGACGAGATCTTCTTTGTCCCCAAACAACGGAAGCGGCTCAACGAGATGATGGATCTGCTCAAGGAGGCGATGGGCACGCTGGGGGAATTGAACACCCCCATCGCCCCGCCCTATGGCGAGGCGGAAGTCCACATGGGCCAGGTGGAGTCCACCCTCATCGAACTCGACGGCGTCCGGCAGCAGATGCGCAAGAGCCGGAAGGAGGACATCCGAAAGGGCCGCTACACGCCGGAGAGTGCGATGGCCTACAAGGAGATGGGGGATTTGCTCGAGGAAATGGGCCTGCGGATGGGCCTCGTCGTCTCTCGTTACGCGGAGATCTTCAAGGCTTGACCGCGGGGTCGGTCCGGAGCGTGTCGCTCGACTGGAGGTCCCGGTCCACGATGTGCACGGCAAACCTCAGGGTGTCCCACACGGAGGTCAGGTAATAGCGGGGCGCCAGCTCCACGGTGATCGTGCCCCGGAGGGCCTTGTTCTGTCCCGTGGGCTCAATGCGCGGGGCCCGATAGAAGAAGGGCACCTGTCCGATGGCCGGGTCGAGGTCGATTGGGGTCCACTGTCCGTCCCGGAGCTCCTCATACGTGCAGAAGACGTTGTGGTGGAAAGGGCACGTGGGGCAGAAGGCGCCCGTGGTGTCGGCCTGATCGAGGCCGAAGTTGCCGTCGCCATCCTCGAAGCCGATGGTCAACTGCCCCACCTCCCCGTCGGTCGTCAGCCCCAATTCGGTCAGCCGGGGCTCGGGAGGCAATGAGACGGGCGGCTCACATCCGGTGAGGACGGCCAGCCCTGCCACGGCCAACCACAAGCTCCATGCGCTCCCTGCGGTGGACTTCGTCGGTCGTTGGCGGCTCATGCCGGGAAAATAAGCCGCAATTTGCGCGTCATGGACAGTGTGGAGGGCCAACAGAACCCAATCGGAGGGCGGGAGGATGGCCGTGCCTTGCGGGACCGCATCACCGCCGCCATCCGCTTGGGAGAGGACCTCTCCGATGCCGACTTCGATGCGCTCGCCCTTGCCGCCTTCCGGCTCCAGTTCACCGCCAATCCCCTGTATGGGCGGTGGTGCCGCCACATCGGCTGGACAGCGGATCGAGTCGCTTGCCTCGAGCGCGCCTCCGAGATTCCCTGCTTGCCGGTCGAGGCCTTCAAATGGGGGGATGTCCGCACGGCCGGCACAGAAGAGGAGAGGGCCGACCCGGTCTGCTTCCGGACCAGTGGCACCACCTCGGACACAAATCTGCGCGGGGTGCACACCGTTCGCACCCCGAACCTCTACCGGCTGAGCGCCCGGTCTGGATTCGAGCGTGTCCATGGCCCGCCGTCCGAGGACGGCGCCGTGGTCCTCGGCCTGCTGCCGGGCTACCTCGAGCGGAGCGACAGCAGCCTGGTCCATATGGTGGAGGATTTGCGGGAGGCCGGCTGGGCCCTCCGAGGAGAGTCTCCGGCAGCCGGGTTCCACCTCCATGATGTGGAGGGGCTGTTCCAGGCCATCGATCGCACCGTGGCGCAAGGCCGCAAACCGGTCGTGATTGGAGTCACGTGGGCACTGGTGGACGCTGCGGATGCCTGGGCATCCTCGGGGCGCGGTCCGCTTCCCGACGCGGTCTCCATCGTGGAGACAGGCGGGATGAAAGGCCGCCGCAAGGAATGGGTTCGGGAGGAAGTGCATGCGCATCTTCAGGCCGGCTTCGGTTGCACCGCCATCCAAGGCGAATACGGCATGACCGAGCTGCTCAGCCAGGCGTGGTCCACCGGCGGCGGGCAATACGGGACGCCACCGTGGATGCGGGCGCGCATCCGCCGCGCAGACGATCCTTTTTCCACCGAGTCCGGCGGATCCACTGGGGGACTGAACCTCGTCGACCTCGCCAACGTAGGGAGCTGCTGCTTCCTCTCGACGCAGGATCTGGCACGCCCCCTGCCCGGCGCGCCCGGACGTCGGTTCGAGGTCCTGGGTCGGTTCGACCACGCCGAGGTGCGGGGGTGCAATCTGATGGTGGAATGAGGCCCGCCCATTTCCTTGGCCACCATCCTTCCGCCGTGTAGATTCGCCGCGCCATGGAGTCGGTCATTGCCCTGCTCGGATTCACCCTCGCTGCCTATTCGGTGGTGGGCAACGACAGCATCCAGACGCTGGGCACCTTTCTGACCTCCAACGAGGACAAGCCGTGGTGGGTCCTCTGGCTCTACGCCGGCGGCATCATGGCCATCGTCGTGACCATGGGCTACCTCGGCCTCGGAGAATACCTCGGGGGACGCGGGGGAGACCTCACTTTCGGCAAATACGCCGGGCTCTTCCAGGACCCGGACAAGCCCATCGACTTTCCGAGGATCACGATCTGGTATGTCCTTCCTCCCTTGGCGCTCCTTGCCATCACACGGATCGGCATCCCGGTGAGTACGACGTTCCTGGTCCTCACCTTCTTTGCGCCCAAGGCCCTGCCCAAGATGCTCGTGAAGAGCCTCGGGGGATATGGCGTGGCCTTCCTCTTCGCCATCGTCGCCTTCGTCTTGTTGAGCCGGGCCACAGAGCGGTTCTTCCTCCGGAACCCCATGGAGGAAGGAAAGGGGCTGATGCAGAACAAGCGGTTCTGGACGGTCACCCAATGGCTGGCCACGGGGTTTCTCTGGAGCCAGTGGTTGACCCAGGATCTGGTCAACATCCTCGTCTACCTCGGGGACCCCGCCGAGGTGGAGCTCTGGAAGTTCCTGTTCGCCCTGACCGTGCTCGTCGGCATGCTCGGCTACATCTTCTACCAACGCGGGGGAGAGATCCAGAAGATCGTCCGGGTCAAGACCAACACCGCCGACATTCGGTCGGCCACCTTCATCGACCTGTTTTACGGGATGGTGCTGCTCGTCTTCAAGTTTGACACCTTCGGCATCGGGGCCAAGGTGCCGATGAGCACAACGTGGGTGTTCCTCGGCATGCTCGCGGGCCGGGAGGTGGCGCTGCGCCTGCGCCTGAACGAGTTGGACCGGACGCGCCTTTGGCCGCTGGTCTTCAGTGACCTCGGCAAGGCCACGCTCGGTCTGGTCATCAGCGTTCTGCTGGTGGTCTTCCTGTACCTCGTGGAGGGCCGGGAGATGGCCGCCCTGTTCGGCTGACGCCCAACTCAGTCCGTGACCCGGACCAGGTAGTAGTTCTTCTTTCCGCGCTGCAGGAGCACCAGGCCGCTTCCGATGCAGTCGTCCGCGG
>WTID01000129.1:5804-15026 GCA_011522855.1 Flavobacteriales bacterium | reverse complement strand
GTCAGTCGGAGATCTCGAAGGTCTCGAGGATCCAGATGTCCTTGGTGATGGACTGGTTGTTCTTGAAGTAGTAGACGCCGTGCTTGGCGACGGTCTTGCGGTAGACGTTGACCTCGTTGCCCACTCGAACGGTGCGCTCGACGATCAGGGCGTTGCCCTCCTCGTAACTCCGCTCCTCGACGCCCTTGCGGATGCCCTCCTTGGCCTTGACCTCCTTGTAGTCATCGGCTTCCAGAGGTTCTCCGCTGTAGAGGTCGTTGACCTTCCGTCGGGCGGTGGCGGACCGGAGCTGGGCTTCCCCGGCCGCGGCGCGCTTGGTCTGGTCATCCGTGCGCTGCGTGTCCTTGATCTCGATCCAGTTGTCGATGCGACGCGCCTCCTCGCCCTCGCCCACCCGGTCGTGGGTGCGGACCTGGCGCTGGATGGCCTCGTAGTTCATCATCCGGGCATCCACGGAGGCCTGTCGAACGTCGCGGTTGAAGTCCTCATAGGCGCGAAGCAGGCGGTCGAGGCTGTCGACGAACGTGTCGTACCGTTTGGTCCGGTCGAGGAGCATCTCCCGGTTGTCCTCCGTCTTGCGGCCGAGGGTGATGAAGCGGTCACGGCGCAGGGCATTGGCCCGGGTGACCTGATCGATTTCGACCTCCTGCTGGGCTTCAACGCGGAGCTCGAGGTCGGCGATGCGGTCGTTGCGGATCAGGGCGTCATCGTACTCGTCTTCGGCCTGGCGAGCGGTTCGCTCCTGGATGTCCATCCACTGGGACCCGCGGCGGGCGTGGCTGTTGCCGGTCCACAAGGCGTTTTGTTCCTGGTTCCGCTCGGCCATGAGCTCGACGGACTGGGCTCTGGCCCGAATCTCCGCATCCAATGCGTTGCGGTAGTAAGCCTCCGCGTCGTCCTCGGAAGCGCGCTGAAGTGCCAGGATGTAGTTGCTGCTGCGGTCGCGGCTCGCTTCCGTGGCGGCCCGGGCCACATCGCGGCGGCGGGCATCCTCGGCCTCGGCGGCTTCGCGCTCCTCGGCGAGCAGGGCAGCCTGCTCCTCGGCCAGGAGGGCGGCCTCTTCCGCGGCCTGGGCAGCATCGGCGGCATCGGCTTCGAGCAAGGCCTCCGTGTCCACCTCGAGATCGCCCTCGATGTCACCCTCCTCCATGAGGGAGGCAAGGCGGCGCAGTCGGTTGCGGGGGTAGCGCTCGGTCGGCTTCATCTCCTGGGCGGCCTCATAGGCGGCCTTGGCCGTCGTCCAGTCTTCGGCGTCAAAGGCGGCATCGCCCTCGCGGATCTTGTCCTCGTAGGCCCGGTCCAACTCGGACTCTCCTCGATCCCGGTCCCGGGCGCTGTCCTCCTCCTCGGGCTGGGTCAGGTCCACGATGCGGGCGTCGGCTTCGGCGGCGCGGTCCACGGGGTAATCCTCCTGTGGCATCAGGTTGGCCGCATCAAGGTAAAAGCCCTTGGCCTCGGCATAGTTCTGCTTGTCGAAGCTCTTGTCAGCTCGCGTGATGAGCCGGTCGTATTCCTTCTGGCGTGCCTCTGCCTCCCGCTCTGCGGCCAATTCTGCGGCTCGGGCAGCCCGATCATCCGATGCCGAAGCTGTCTCTTCCTCCTCCTCAGCCGCCGCGTCCTCCTCGGGTTCGGCGGAGGGAATCTCGGCCAGCAACTCGCGGGGCTCGGACTCGTCCGGCTTGATCTCCAGGGCTCCCTCCAAGGCGGTGCGGGCCGCATCCCACGACTTCCGCTTGAGCTGGATTTTGCCTTCCCGGAGCAACCGCTCGTATTCGGCGTTGGCTGCCGCCGCTTCCTCGGCCTCGGCCTGCTTCTCCGCTGCCTCCTCCATCATTGCCTCGGCACGGGCATCCCCGGGAACCTCATCGAGGGCGCGCTCGAGCCAATTGATGCTCTGCTCGTACCGGCCCCGGCCGAATTCGACCTCGGCCTTGCGCATGTGCTCCTCGTAAGCGCGGTTGGTCCCGCCTCCACCGGAATCGGCCGAACCAGCCGAATCTTCCGCTTCCTCCAACGCCGAGTCGATGCGGTTCTGCATCCGGCGGGTGTAGTTCATGTCCCAATCCAGCTTCTCCTTGGCCTCATTGAACGCCACCTTTCCGATGGGCTCGTCGAGCAAGGACGCGTCAAACCCTGCCGGCAGCTCGAACAGGCTCATGTCCACATTGAGAAAGAAGGGGCGCTCGCGGAAGGCCTCAGGGATGGTGGAGGTGTTGACTTCCACATTGCGCACGCTCAAATCCTCGTAGGTGAACACCAGCACATAGTCAGCACCGTGGTCCAGACTGACGGTGTATCGGCCGTTGGATAGGGTACGGACCGCGTCATACGATTGGCCGTTCTGCAGTACGGACACCTCGACCCCGGCCAGCTTCCGGTTGGAGTCCTTGTCGCGGACGGTGCCGTCCACCTCGATGCTGCCTTGCGAGAAGGCTGTGGAAGCAAACAGGCTGAAGCACAGCACGCCCAGCCACCTTTCCAGCCGAAGTGTCGGTTTGATCCCGTTCATCCTTGCTTTTGTGCGCATGGCAACATCCTCGAAATAAGGCATTTCCGTCGAACCTTCGACATGCCTCACCTTTACCTTACGCAAAAGTATGCCCACAGGATACTGGGAAACCGAACATTTGCTCCGGCCGGCGGACATCACGGTCGTCGGGGCCGGCATCGTGGGCATGTCCACCGCGCTGCATGTGAAGCGCGCCCGGCCCGAGGCTTTGGTCCGGCTGTTGGAGCGCGCCCCCCTCTCCTCAGGGGGCACCACACGCAATGCGGGTTTCGCTTGTTTCGGAAGTGCCGGAGAATGGCTGGACGACCTCGACGCCGTTGGACCACATGCCTTGCAGGGGCTCATTCGCATGCGGGCGGAAGGGCTGGCCGAACTCATCCGATTGCTCGGCGCCGAGGCGCTGGGTCTGCGCTGGACCGGAGGCTGGGAATTGCTGAGCCCTTCGGAGGAAGACACCCAACTGCTTGACCGCATCCATGCTCACTGGAAGACCCTGCAGGACCTCGCTGGTGACCCCTTGCACGCCGCATTGGACCACCTGCACCCCGCAGCGGATGCGAGGCCTGCCCTGGAGTGGGACCGCGATCGGGCGGAGGCCCTCGGGGCTACCCACGCGATCCACCTTCCGTGGGAGGGGATGATCCACACTGGGAACATGGTGGCGGCCTTCCACCGCGCCCTCGATGACGCGGGCGTCCAACGCCTGCATGGCGTCGAGGTGAAGGGGGTGTCTTCTTCCCCCAGTGGATGGACGCTGGACACGAATGTGGGCGGGCTCCACAGCCAACGGATTGGCCTCTGCACCAACGGGCTGGTGGCCCACTTGGTCGGCGGCCTCGAAGTGAGGCCGGTGCCGAATCGGGTTCTCGTTCTCCGCGTGGCGCCCGGCTCCCTGCCCGAGGGCACCTACCACATCGACCGCGGCTACCTCTACATGCGAACGCTCGACGACCGGCATGTCCTCTTTGGAGGCGGACGCCATTGGGGATTCGAGCTCCCGCTCCCCCCGGGCCGGGATGAAGCCACAGAGGCCCAATGGGACGACCGGTTGCTGGCCGCTTCGCGCCACTGGATCCAATCGGAAGAGGTGACCCACCGTTGGACAGGCTGGCTGGGTGTGGGTCCGGACCGGCGCCCCCTCATTGGAGAAAGCCAGCCGGGACTCCACCATGCCGTGCGCATGGGAGGCATGGGGGTGGCCATCGGAGCCCAAGTCGGCCGCGAATTGGCCGCGAATCTGCTGAAAGCGTAACCCGGACCGTCCTCCCCCCGTATGGAGCGTGAACACCACATCATGTTCTCCATGTTCTCCCCCCTCCCCACAGACTGCCAGCGCACCCTGCGTGCCGCCCTGGCCCTGCTGCTTGCCAGCGCTTCTTTCCTCGGCCACCGCGCCTTTGGACAGACGGCCACGACCGGACAGCCAGCCGCGATTCACGCGGGATGGCAAGCTGGACCCACGACGCTGCACTCGGAGCGGACGATGGCCTACGGAGCCCATCACCTGGGCAACACCGGTTTCGGACAGGCTGTGACCGTCCAGGCCCGTTGGAATGGACCATGGGAGATTGAATTCCAGGGAGCCCGCAGCCAGATCATCACCGACGACGGCTACATCAACGGATTGCAGACCGAGGTTCAGTCCGCCGCCGTGATGTTCAACTATTCGCTCGCCACCAACGAAACCCAGAAGGCCACCACCCGGAACGCCCGCATCACGCAGGGTTTCCAGCCCTTCATCGGGGTGGGCATCGCCCATGTGGACCACCTCATGAAGCAGGACCTCGAGGATGCCCTCGGCCGCACGTACCACCTGTGGTCCGACGGCACCCTGCGGGACATCGATCAGGCGGGTGACCACGATGGCAATGCCACCATCCTCCGCCGGGACTACACGTATGAAAGCGATCTCGCCGAGATTGAGGGCACCCAGGGAACGGGACGCAGTCTCGCGATTCCCGCGCAGATTGGCGTCCGGATGGACATCAGCCCGCGCGTCCGCATGCGGATGGGCGTCGCCGGTTGGCTCGGCCTTTCCGATGCGATTGACCATCAGGAATCCGGACAGATCCTCTCCGGGGATGCCCTCGCCAGCGGCTTCTTCGGTCTGGGCATCCGGCTGGGGAAACTCGGCAAGAAGGTGGCGCCGCCGCCGGTGGTGCCGGGACTGACATCCGTGGATGCCGCCTTGCTCGCCGAAATGGACACGGACGGAGACGGCGTGGACAACCTGCGCGACCGCTGCCCCGGCAGCCCGGCGGGTGTCGAGGTCGATGCCGATGGTTGCCCGGTCGATTCCGACGGAGACGGCTATGCCGATTACCGTGATGAAGAACCCCATTCCCGCCACACTCGGGTCGATGGCCGCGGCGTCGTGATCGATCCTCTCCAGCCCATGACGGCCGATTGGGACACCGTCCGCGGGCAGGTGGCCTCTGACCTCACGAATTGGAGTGGCTACACGCTGCGCGTGCCGAAGCCGGAGGAAGGATGGACCAATGCGGAGCAACAGACCCTGCTTGCCTTCACCCACCTGAAGGAGACCTCTGAGGCCATCGAGGTCCAGGTCGGAGACGACCCGGCCGAAGTGGACGAGGCTGCCCAGACGCTGACCGAACAAGGATTGGAGCCGGAAATCATCGAGCCCGTCGAAGCCACTTCGACCGAGGCCGCGGCTGAAGTGGAAGAGGCTGTGGCTGCTCCTGTGGCCAACGCCAACTCAACCGCCCACTACCGGGTCCAGCTCGGCGCGTTCCGCGCTCCGGCCGAAGAAGAACTCGACATGCTGTTTGCCGGCATCGATGTGGTGCGGTTCCGAGGAGAAGACGGCCTGACCCGTGTGGTCAGCCGGGCCTTCGCCGATCGCGCGGAAGCCAACCAGCACAAGGCCGACATGGAAGCCCGTGGGTTCATCGGGGCCTTCCTGACGACCTATGCCGATGGCGCACCCTCTCAGGACAATGTCACGGAGACGAACCATGAAGTGGACACCCCGCAGTTCGATGCCGACAAGGTGAACTTCCGCATCCAGTTGGGCGCGCTGAAGGATCAGGTCTCCACCGAGGCCCTCAATGCCTTCTTGGCCGTGGGTGAGGTCGAGCACCGCGCCGCACCGGGATGGCACCGCTACTTCCAGGGACAATACGGAACCGTGCAGGAGGCCCGGATCGCCTTGCCGCAGATGCAGGCCGCCGGTTTCCCGGATGCCTTCGTGGTCGGAGAGGTGGCCGGTCGCATCGTGCCGGTGGCCGAGGCCTTGATCCTGCTCGAAGACTGATTCGCGGCCCTCATTCGGCCGTGGCGGCCGCCCCGTCCTCGCCCTTCACGGCTTGGGCGAGGGCGGCCGCAACGCGCATGCCATCCATGGCCGCCGACAGGATGCCGCCGGCGTATCCGGCGCCTTCCCCGCAGGGATAAAGTCCATCTGCGCCCGGCATCGTGCACGCCTTCGGGTCCCGGACCATTCTCACCGGGCTCGAGGTCCGGCTTTCCGGGGCCACGACGATGGCCTCTTCGTGGAGGTATCCCGGCATCTTCCGCTCGAAGTCCAGGATGCCGGCGATGAGTCGGTCCACCACGAAGCCCGGAAGCACCTTCGTGAGGTCCACCGACTTCAGACCGGCGAGGTAACTGCAATTCGGGAGGTCCTTGGAGACCCGGCGCTGGACGAAGTCCGTCAGCCGTTGGGCCGGCGCCACCTGACCGCCTCCCCCCGCCTGGTGGCAGGCCTGTTCGACCGCCCGTTGGAACGTCACGCCCCCGAGTGGACCCTCGTGTCCCTCGGCATCGAGGTCTGCGGCTTCGATGGTCGTGACGATGCCGCTGTTGGCCCAGGCATTGTTCCGCTTGGAGGGACTCCATCCATTGGTCACGATTTCCCCGTCTTCTGTCGCACAGGGAGCAATGACGCCGCCCGGGCACATGCAGAAGGAGAAGACGCCCCCGCCATCGACCTGGGTCACCAGCGAATAGGCCGCGGGTGGCAAGTCCCGGGAGGCGGCCACCTCCTGCCCGGCGAGGCGATACTGCCGGCGGTCCACCCAGGTCTGGGGATGCTCGATGCGGACGCCGAGGGCAAATGGCTTGCGCTCAATGGCGAGATCCGCCTCCGCCATCCATTGGAACACATCCCGCGCTCCATGACCCGTGGCGAGCACAACAGCGTTTCCGAAGACCTCTCCGTCCGACGTCCGGACCCCCGTGACCCGGCCCTGCTCGGCGCGGAGCAGTCCGTCCACCCGGACCCCGAACCGCACCTCGCCCCCGCAGGACTCGATGCGGTGCCGCATGGCCTCGATGATGCCCGGCAGCTTGTTGGTTCCGATGTGGGGATGGGTGTCGACGAGGATGTCGGGTTCGGCCCCGTGTTCCACGAACCAGCCGAGTGCCTTGTGCCAATCCCCCCGCTTCTTGGCCCGCGTGTACAGCTTGCCGTCCGAATACGTCCCGGCGCCTCCTTCCCCAAAACAGTAGTTGGATTCCGGATCGACCCGGCCCTCCCGGATGAGGGCCACGAGGTCCCGACGGCGCTCCCGGACGGCCTTGCCCCGTTCGATCACCACAGGCTTCAGGCCCAACTCGATCAGGCGAAGCGCACAAAACAAGCCGGCGGGACCGGCGCCCACGACAATGACCTGAGGCGCATCTTCCACTGACTTCCAATCGCCCTGGACCCTCGGGACCGCGTTCAGGCCGAGGCCCACCCTCAGCTCCACGGTGGCCGGATGGCGGCGGGCATCCAGGCTCCGACGCAAGACGACCCACTCCCCCGGTTCGTCCACCTGCTTCCTCAGGGCCCGCTCGATGGCCTCCCGGTCCCGCGCCCTTCCCGGGGGCAGGCGGAGCAGGATTTCCTCGCGGGGCCGAGCCGGCTCGTCGGATGCAGGACGATTGTTCATTTCCACCGGCAAATTACATCTCGGCCCCTGCGGGGACACCTTGGTGCGGCGGTAGATTTGGGACATGTCGACCCCCGACATTCCCACGCTGCAGATCCAGGACCGTGGCCTCGATGCCGACCGCATGGTCGGGTTGCTCGACCACCTGTTGCTCCCCCGGCTCATCGAGGAGAAAATGCTCAGCCTGCTGAGGCAGGGACGCATCAGCAAATGGTTCAGCGGCATGGGCCAGGAGGCCATCTCCGTCGGGTGCACGGCCGCCCTCGAGGCGGACGAGTTCATCCTCCCGATGCACCGCAACCTCGGCGTGTTCACCACCCGGGGCATCGAACTCACCCAACTGTTCGCCCAATTCCAGGGCAAGGCCTCCGGCTTCACCCAGGGACACGACCGGAGCTTCCATTTCGGGAGCATGCCCCATCACATCGTGGGGATGATCAGCCACCTCGGGCCGCAGCTCGGCATCGCCGACGGCATCGCCCTCGCGGCCAAACTCGGCGACACCGGAAAGGCCACGCTGGTCTTCACCGGCGACGGCGCCACAAGTGAAGGCGACTTCCACGAAGCCCTCAATGTTGCGGCCGTGTGGCAACTGCCCGTGCTGTTCTGCATCGAGAGCAACCACTGGGGGCTGTCCACCCCGAGCAGCCAGCAATTCCGCTGTGCCCATTTCACCGACAAGGCGGCCGGGTACGGCATCCCGGCGGAAGACGCGATCCGCGTCAACGGCAACGACGTCCTCGCGGTCTACGAGGCCGTCTCCCAGGCGGCCGCGTCCGTGCGGGAACGCCCGCGGCCCATCCTGCTGGAATTCGAGACGTTCCGTCGACGGGGTCATGAAGAGGCCAGTGGAACCAAGTATTACCCCGAAGGCCTGATCGAGGCGTGGGAGCAGAACGACCCGATCGACCGGTATGTCGATTTCCTGATGGAGCAGGGCCACCTCGACGCCGACCGGCTCGAGGCCATGAAGGCGGCCCACAAGGAGGCCATCGCCGAGGCCCTCCGGACCGCCGAGGCGGAGCCGGAGGTCGAGGCCGATCGGGAAGCCGAACTCGACCGCCTCTTCCGGCAGGAAACGGTCGTGCTGCGGGCGCCGGGCGCCGAAACCCGGGAAATGCGCTTCATCGACGCCGTATCCGACGGATTGGGGCTCGCCATGGAACGCCACCCCCATCTCGTCCTCATGGGCCAGGACATCGGCGATTACGGCGGCGTCTTCAAGGTGACGGATGGATTCGTCGACCGCTTCGGTCACGGCCGCGTGCGCAACACCCCATTGTGCGAGAGCGCCATCGTCGGCACCGCCCTCGGATTGTCCATCGCCGGGTCCAAGGCCATGGTCGAGATGCAGTTCGCCGACTTCGTGACCTGCGGATTCAATCAGATCGTCAACAACCTCGCCAAGCTCCATTGGCGCTGGGGACAGAACGCGGATGTGGTCGTGCGCATGCCGACCGGTGCGGGCGTCGCGGCCGGTCCGTTCCACAGCCAATCCAATGAAGCCTGGTTCTTCCATGTTCCCGGCCTCATGATCGCCTACCCGGCCTTTCCCGAGGACGCCAAGGGCTTGCTCGCCCGGGCCATCGACACGCCGAACCCCGTGCTCTTCTTCGAGCACAAGGCCCTCTACCGGAGCCTGACCGCGGACGTCCCCACCAACGACTACAGCCAGGACTTCGGGCAATCCCGCCTGATCGGAGAGGCCCGGGACGCGGTCATCGTGACCTATGGAATGGGCGTGCATTGGGGCCTCGAGGAGGCCGAACGCCGGCGCGAGGCCGACGGGACGGAAATCGGCGTCCTCGACCTTCG
>WTID01000129.1:0-5704 GCA_011522855.1 Flavobacteriales bacterium | reverse complement strand
AGGCCGAACGCCGGCGCGAGGCCGACGGGACGGAAATCGGCGTCCTCGACCTTCGGACGCTCGCACCCCTCGATTGGGATGGGGTCTATGCCGCAGCCCGTCAGGCCGGACGCATCCTCGTGCTCCACGAAGACAACCTCACGGGCGGCATCGGAGCCGAGCTGGCGGCGCGCATCCAGTCCGAGTGTTTCGAACAGCTCGACGCCCCGGTCCAACGGGTGGCGTCGATGGACACGCCCATCCCCTTTGCCCCGACGCTCGAGGCCGCCTACCTCGGAAATGCCGATCTCCAGGAGGCGCTGGACGCCCTGCTCGGGTACTGAGTCAATTGTCCACACATTGCCCACAACCGGCTGGGCATCAGCCCTCTCCGACTACCTTGAGGACATGCCGGAAGTGATGGAAATCCAACGTGCGATTCGAGCCATGTTCCTCGACGTGATGGAACAGTGTGCCCGCCATGTGGATTCCTGCCCGCAGGGCCGGCCTCGATTTGAGCGCATCGCCTCGGCTGCCCATGACGGTCTCGTCGCATTCGAATCCATGGCCTCCAAAGCCTCGGGATCAGGACTGTCCCACCGCGGTCTGTATTCCAAGGCCCAGGACCAGGTCCTGGACTGGCTTCTCGAGATGCAGCACATCCGCCGGGAGTATCCCCTCGAACGCACCCTCGATCCTGTGTCCGATTGGTCGGGGCCCGAATGGGCCAATCGCTTCGGTCAGGCCGACGTCGCCTGAGTCCGCCGCATCACCGGCGTCGCAGCACCTGCTGCGGATTGTTGATGGCGTTCTCGATGGTCTTGATGTCCGCCTTCAGCATGCCCTTCTTGTCCAGACGCTTGGCCTGCGCGATCAGGGCCCGGGCCTCCTTGGTCCGGCGCTTGGAGCTCTGGATTGCGGCGAGATTGAGCATGACCGCCGCCTTTTCCTCGTCGCGCTTCATTCCGATGTCGAGGGCGTGACGGAAGGCCTTCTCTGCTTCCGACAGGCTGGACTCGAGCAGCAGGTTGCCCTTGAGGAACCAGTACTGTCCGCGGCTGCTCTTCCAGAGGTGCTTCGGATTGATGCCATCGAGGATGGCGCGGGCCTTGTCCAGCTTCTGCTGCTGGATCCGAAAGGCGACCAGGATCATCCGGATGCTGCGGAGGGCGGTGACGCCCAGGATCAATCCGATGAGGGTCATGCCGATTCCGCTGCCGATGTAGCCCGTGGAGTAGAGCTGGACGGCATACGCCAAGGCCCCTCCTGCGAGGGCGAACTTCAGGATCCGGGTGTCGAAGGGGATGGTCATGGGCAAAAGGGCGGCGTTGGCAAACGTGCGGGCCGACCGCGCGAAACTAACGAGTCCGAGGGAGAGATGAACTAAATTTGCCTGCAGTCCAGTGCATCCACCGCCCATCATGAATCTCCTTCGCTTCCGCGTGATCATCGACATCGAAGAGGACGTCTTCCGGGACATCCTCATCGGCCGGACCGCCCCGCTCGAGGACTTCCACCGGGGCATCCTGGCCGCCTTTGATTTCGGCGAAGGAGAAATGGCCTCGTTCTTCCAGTCAGACGAGCACTGGGGCCGCGGCCGGGAGGTGCCCCTGATGGACATGGGCATGGATGACATGGGCAACCCCTACCCTTCCATGCGCACGACCGCCATCGAGGAGATTGCCTCCGCGGCGAATGACCGCATGGTCTACGTGTACGACTTCCTTCGGATGTGGTGCTTTTACGTCGAAGTGATCGGCGTGGAAGAGGGTGACACCCCGGAATTCCCACTGCTCGCCCAAGAATTCGGAAAGGCCCCGGACCAGTTCAGCAAGGAGGTCGACTTGGGCATGGAACTCGACGAACCCGAGGAGGAAGACAAGGGACCGCTCAAGACTGGAGACCCCGAACTCGACGCCTATCTCGCAGGAGAAGAGGACGAAGAGGACTCTGGACCGAGCTTCACCTCCCTCGACGACCTCGACGACTCCGCCTATTGAGCTGGATGGCCTCCATCCCGAGGAGGGCAGAAGCCCCATTGCTCATCACCGTGGTGGGCCCCACCGCCATTGGCAAGACCAGCCTTGCCATCCGCATCGCCCAGGCGGTCGGAGCGGAAATCCTCTCCTCGGACAGCCGCCAGTTCTACCGGGAAATCCCCATCGGCACGGCCCAGCCCACCGCCGAGGAACGCGCAGCCGCTCCCCATCACTTCGTTGATTTCCTGTCTGTCACCGACGACTACAGCAGTGGCCGATTCGAATCCGAGGCCGTGGCTTGGCTCCATGGCCACTTCGAGGCGCGCCGAGCAGCCGGAATGCCGGAAGTGGCCGTCATGGCCGGAGGGAGTGGCCTCTACGTGCAATCGATCCATTCGGGTCTGGACGACATTCCAGCCGATCCAAAGGTCCGTGCGGAGCTCAATGCCGTGCACGCAGCAGAAGGGCTGACTCCCTTGCTCGCCGAGCTCGAACGCCTCGATCCTGAGCACCACGCCGCCGTGGACCGGGCCAATCCCCACCGCGTCATCCGCGCTCTGGAAGTCTGCCGCTGCACGGGCCAACCCTACAGCGCGTTGCGCCGCACTCAGGCGAAACAGAAGACGGTCCATCCGGGCGGTTGGGCCCGGCATGACCGGCGCCACTGGGACACGCTGACCCTCGGCATCGGAGCCCCGCGCCAGCTGTTGCACGACCGCATTGACCAGCGGACCCACCTCATGATGGACCAGGGCTGGCTCGCCGAAGCGGAGGCCGTCCTGCCCCACCGGGAATGCAATGCACTGAAAACCGTGGGGTACCCCCAGCTGTTTGATGTGCTCGAAGGCCACATGGACATCGACACCGCCATCCGCAAGATCCAGGAAGCCACGCGCCAATTCGCCCGGCGCCAGCTCACCTGGTTCCACCGCCAGCCCGACGTCCATTGGGTGGATGCCCGACGTCCGGACGACGGTGTGGCCCTTGTCGACCATTTCCTCCGCCATGGCCTCCTCTGACTCCAAAGCGGGACGGCCGTCCAAGCCGGCGCGTCCGCGCAGCGTGACCTTTGACGCCCAGTCGGCCGAGGACCTGGGGTTCGATGAGATCCGGGAGCGTTTGTCCGGCCTCTGCAAGACGGAAAGTGCCCAGCGACGGGCCCGTGACCTGGCACCCAGCACCCACCGCCCGACCGTGATGGAGGCCCTCGACTCGACCGATGAATTGCGGAGGATCCGGGTCGAAGGACACAGTTTTCCCGCCCTGGTCTTCGAGGAGATCAAAGGAGAGATCAAGCTGCTGGAAGTCTCCGGCTCGGCCCTCACCGAGTCCGGGTTCATGCGCGTGCTGCAGTGCACCCGGCTGGTCAACGACATCATCGGCGCGTTGAACGGCCGCGAGCGGGCCTTCCCCCGACTGTGCGGGATGCTGGGCACCGTGCAGGAAAACACGGAGATCGTCAAGGAAATTGAAGCCGTCTTCGACCCGAAGGGCGGGGTGCGCAACAACGCCTCGGCGGAGCTCGGCCGCATCCGAATCGACATGCAAACCGCGCGTCGCCAAGTGAACCGGCTCTTCGACAAGGCGATGCGCAGCTGCGCCAAACAAGGCTGGCTGGCCGACACAGAAGAAGGCTACCTCAATGGTCGCCGGGTCCTTGCCATCGCCAGCACCCACAAGCGCAAGGTCCGGGGCACAGCCCTGGGCACGTCCAAGACCGGATCGGTGACCTTCATCGAACCCTCCGAATGCCAACAGGTCAACCACGAGCTGGAAATGCTCCGGGACGACGAGCGCAAGGAAATCGTGCGCATCCTGCGGGCCCTGACCCAGCGCATCCGGAAGCACACGCCGCTCATCAAGGCCCAGCAACGGCTGCTCGTCAAGCTCGACTTCCTGCAAGCCAAGGTGAAACTCGCCCTCGACATGGATGGGGTCAGACCCCACATTGTCAAGGAGTTGCGCATTGAACTCCTCAAAGCCCACCACCCCTTGCTGCTGCTCGCCCACCGGAGCAAGGGCCTGCCCATCCAAGCCCAGAACCTGACCCTCCATCCGGCCCGGCGCATGCTCGTCATCAGCGGACCGAATGCCGGGGGCAAGTCCATTGCCCTGAAGATGGTGGGCCTCATCCAGGCCATGGTCCAGAGCGGATTGCTCGTCCCGGTTCACCCCAACAGCGCGATGGGCCTCTTCAAGCAGATTCTGACCGACATCGGGGACAACCAGAGCATCGAGAATCAACTGTCCACGTACAGCTACCGGCTCAAGCGGATGAAGGGCTTTCTCGATGAGGCCGGCCGGAACACGCTGCTGCTGCTCGACGAATTCGGCACGGGCAGCGACCCGGAGCTGGGCGGTGCCCTGGCCGAAGTCTTCTTCGAGGAGCTCTATGCCAAAGGGGTCTTTGGGGTCATCACCACCCACTACGCCAACATCAAGACCCGCGCGACTGACATGCCCGAGGCCGTCAACGGCAGCATGCTGTTCGATGGGGAGACCCTGTCTCCTACCTACCAACTCGACCTCGGCCAGCCCGGCAGTTCCTTCACCTTCGAGGTGGCCGAGCTCAACGGGATTGAGAAGGGGCTCATCCGACGGGCCAAGGGCAAGTTGGACCCCCGCAAGGTGAAGCTGGACGGCCTCATCGCCGGACTGCAGAAGGAGAAGTCCCGCCACGCCCGGATGGTCGACCGCCAGCTCAAGGCCGAGCACGAGGCGGAGGAGGCCCGGCGGGAATACGAGCGCAAGGCGTCCCGGCTCGACGAACGGCAGGACGCCGTCCAACAGGTCGGTCAGGAGCAGAACGCCGCCCTGTTGCGCGGCCGGAAACTGCTCCAGTTCATCGACCGTTTCAAGCCGGGACAAGCCAACAAGGGACTGCTGGAGGACATCCGGAAGTACCTCTCGGTCGAGGCCACGAAAAAGGCGGAAAAAGCGGAAGCTGCGGCCAGAAAGAAGGCGGCCAAGGACAGCCGCCGCAAGTCGGCGCGGACCAAACAGAACCTGGACCGCATCCGCGTGGGCAGCACGGTGCGCCTCAAGGAGGGACGCCAGCGGGGCGAGGTGCTCGAATTGAAGGGCAAGCGGGCGACCGTCGCCTTTGGCGAGTTCAGAACCCGGGTGGAATTGGCTGACCTCGTCTGGGTCCGCTGAGCCTCAGTCGAGGAGGACCCGGCGCGTCAACTGGGCGCCATCGGGAAGGGACACCGTCACCAGCATCCAGCCGCGCGGCAGATCCGACACATCGAGGATGGCGGCCCCACCCCACCAGGATTCGGTGGCGATGATGCGGCCCGTCGCATCCCGCAAGGTCACGAGCGCGGCCTCCGCCCATCCATTGGTCGCCAGTCGGAGGTGCAGTCGGTCGCTGGCAGGATTGGGCATGAGCCGAAGCTCGCGCTCCAGCTTGAGCTGGGCCACGTCGGCAATTTCCTCGCAGGCCTGATCCGGTCCGCAGGGCACGGCCGCCTCGAGATCCGGGTAGGCCCCGTGCAGGACCGTCTGCCCGGTGTTCTCGGGATCGAGCCAGAGCTCCAGCTTTTCGTCCGCAGGGTTTGGGTTGTCATCCCAATGGAACGACATCTTGCCGTAGTAGTCCGGCTGGTTCGGGCCGGTGCCCGCTCCTGCGCCACCGTTGGTGCAGGCGGACAAGCCGGCCGACAGGGTGCCGATGGACAGCCCCTCCTCATTGAACAGGTGGGAACCGGAAGACCCGCCCTCGGTCACGCCGTGTTCGGTCACGG
>WTID01000197.1 GCA_011522855.1 Flavobacteriales bacterium | reverse complement strand
CCCGTCCGGCGGACAGACCGCCATTGCTCGACAGGAACATCCAGTGGTCCGAGTGACTCACGATGCTCATGAAGAAGGGCCGCATACGGTCTACGGCACTGATCTTGTAGTAGGTCTCGCCGTCGCAGGTGACCTCCTTTCCGGAGGTGGGGGTGTCGGCGGTGTGGAAAGGCTGTTGGCCCAGATATATCGGTGTACGGGAAGCCGTATCGCTCATGTCAACGTTCTCATCAAGGTGAGACCTGCAGTCCGTTCTGGGTCATTGCCGGCAGCGAACAAGGTCTTGGCGCCGCGTGTTGCGGCGGCTCGAAAATACAGCGGATGAGCATGGAATCCCGTCAAGGGGAACGAATGTCATTGACCCCGTCAAATGGACCGTTTGAGGCCCTGCCTCACGGTTTCCGGGGATTTCCCCGTATCTTTTACTAAGACTTGCATTGCCATGAATGCCCCCTTGGTCCAGCCGCTGTACGATGAGGTCCAACACGGAACCTGGTCCACGTTGTATTGTCGCCAGCGCGACAATCTCGAAGACAAGGGGGCGCGGCTGTATCTCGATGCGCTCGACCGCATGGACTCCTTGACCGAGGCGACCATCCCCCGCGTCGACGCCATGTCCGCGGAGCTCGGGCGAACGACGGGGTGGGGGCTGGTCATCGTGCCGGGCCTGATTCCGGTGGATGACTTCTTCTCCCTGCTCGCCGACCGGAAGTTCTGCACCTCGACCTGGGTGCGGAGGCCCGACCAGCTCGACTATCTCGAGGAGCCCGACATGTTCCACGACACCTTCGGCCATGTCCCGCCGTTGCTCGATCCGGAGTTCGCCCAGTTCATGCAGCGGTTCGGCGAGATCGGCGTGGCGCTCAAGGGCAACGACGAGGCAGTGCTCGCGCTTCAGCGGCTGTACTGGTTTTTCGTGGAGTTCGGCTTCGTGCAGGAAGACGGCACGCCCAAGGCCTTCGGTGCGGGCGTCATGAGCTCCTTCGGGGAGACGAACCACGCTTGGGACTTGCGCCAGGACTTGGTGCGGTTTACGCTCGAGGGGATCATGTCGACCCCGTTCACCACGACGGAAATCCAGACGACCTATTTCCTCATCGAGGACATTCCCGGGGTGATCCGGGAAATGAACGACTGGTTCGCCACCCTCTGAACGCTGGGTCCGACCTTGCCGCCATGAGGCAGGATGATCCAGGCAGCTTTTGGAATGCGCGCTTCGGTGCGGAACCCACCGTCTATGGGGAGGGCCCCAATGTCTTCTTTGCCAAACAGTTGAGGGCACTGACTCCCGGTCGCATCCTGCTTCCCGGGGACGGGGAGGGGCGCAATGCCGTTCACGCTGCGGAGCAGGGCTGGTCGGCCCGGTCGTTCGATGCGTCTTCGGTGGGCGTCGAGAAGGCGCTGGCCCTCGCCGCCAAGCGGGGCGTGTCCCTCACCGCTGAGGTCGGAGATGCGGCCACCTGGGATCCCGGAGAGGCGTTCGATGCCATTGCCCTCTGCTACCTCCACCTGCCGCCGCCTTTGCGGGCCGACTTTCATCCCCGCGTGGCCCGTTGGCTCAAGCCCGGAGGGACGCTGATCCTCGAGGGGTTCGGTCCCGGTCAGCTTGCGTTCACGTCGGGCGGCCCGAAGGCGCTGGAGATGCTGTTCACGACGGCCATGCTCGAGGCGGACTTCGCCGACCTTGAGGTCCAGCTTTGCGTGACGGAAGAGGCGGTTCTGGACGAAGGTCCCTACCACCAAGGGCGGGCCGAACTCACTCGCCTTGTGGCCCGCAGGCCGCTCTGAGGCCGATCACCACCCGAGGGCGGCGGTGGGATAGCGGCCGAGCTGGCCGTTGCCACACACCCACAGCGCGGCACCGTCCGGGCTGAAGCGGGCGGCGTAGAAGCCGCTGTCGCTCACGTGGCGCCAGGTGGTGCCGCCATCGTCGCTGACGTCCACGCCTCCCGGTGTGCCCACGAGGACCAGCTGTTGACCGGCCGACCCCGGCCGGTAGCGCACCGAGGAGCCGTAGCCCGGTCCGACACCATCCGCCAGCAGGGCCCACGTTTCGCCGCCGTCGGAGGTGACCGCGGCGCGGGCCGTGTTGTCGTCCTTGGCCTCCCAGTTGCCGCCCCACGCGATGCCGTGGTGGGCGTCGGCGAAATCCATGGAGAATCCGCCGGTCATCTGTCCGCCTTGCTGGAGCGGGGTGTCAAAGACGGTCCACGATTGGCCGCGGTCGAGGCTGCGGTAGATCCGGGAGGCGCCGCCTCCGGACAGCATCCAGACGGTGTCGCCGGCGCAGCTCAGGTTGCCGTTGGAGGCGGCAAAGGCGGCCTCGCCCTCCCGGCTGGCCGGCACGCCCGGACCGTCCTTCACGGCACAGGGGACCTTGGCCCAAGACTCGCCGCCGTCCTCAGACCGCACCACGCAGAGGCAACCGTCGATGGGGTCGCCCATGGCCACGAGGGTCGTGTCGTCCAGGGCGATCACCGCGTCGAGAAAGGCCAGTGAGTCGTTTTCCTGCCAGACCGTGGCGCGGCGTCCGGTCACGGCTCCCTCTGCATCGAGTTCACCGCGACGGATCATGGCCGGACTCCCCACAGCCGTGCCCACCAGCGCGCCTTCGACCAAGGCCAGCCCTCGGAAGTGGGTGCCGACCGCAGAATCCGTTGGGTCGGGCACGGGACCTCCGAAGACGGTGCGCTTGGTCTTTTCCGCCTCGAGGGTGACCCTCAGCCATTCGCCGTTGGAGGAAGCGAACCAGGCTTCGGAGGCCGAGACGGCTTCCACGGCGCGCCAGCTTCCCTCGGCGTCCCAAAAACTCGGTTCGGCCGGTCGTCCGCAACCGGAGAGCCACATCGTGATGACCAGAACAGTGGAAAGGGAAAGCCCAGACAACTTGGTGGGGGAGACGGGCGTTTTCATCTTGGCAGTCATGGAGGAAGGCATCGTGTTTTCGTGGGTCAATTTGGGGCTGAACCTGTTACCGGGGGCGTTGCTTTGGGTGATCCAGGCGTTGGTGCGCCGGTTTCCGCCTGGGCCCGTGCCCAGCCAGACCTATGGCTACCGCACAAAGCGCTCCATGGCGTCGCCGGAAGCGTGGGCCTACGCCAACCAGCGGAGCATCGACCTCTATGCGATGTACGCTTGGCCGCTGATGGCGGCGGCGGTGCCGTTTGCCCTGTATGCGCCCCTTGACACCGGACAGCTCGTACTCTACTCGGCCTTCACCGTCGCCTGTGTCTGGCCGCTGGTGGTGATCGAGCGCGCCTTGAAGCGGGGTGACCATCTTCGGGACGGGAGTGAACCCACGAAGGGCGATGCGGATTAACTTGACGATGATGATGCGATTCACCTCTGCGGCAGGATGCCTGATTCTGCTGGCCCTGATGTCCGGGTGCACCTACGATGATCTCGAGACGATCGGTTCGCCGGTCGATTGTGACGTGTTCGATGTGTCCTATGGCCAGGACATTCTCCCGCTTGTGGCGGACCACTGCCAGGGCTGTCACTCGGGGGGCACGCCGTCCGCCGGGATCGCCTTCGAGGAGCACGCGGATATCGCCTTGTTTGCCGAGACCATGCTGGACCGGATGGGCCGGGAGCCGGGGGATGATTTGCTGATGCCCCCATCCGGCAAGCTGGACAGCTGTTCCATCGTCCGCTTCTCGGCGTGGATTGACGCCGGAAAACCCAACAATTGATGAAGACCCTTTTTTCCCTCGGCCTGCTTTTGGGGTTCGGTTGGACCGCCGCCGCCCAGCAATTCGCCACGCGCGACGCCCACATCGCCTTCCTGTCGGAGACCCCGATTGAGGACATCCGAGCCGAAAGCCACGAGGCATCGGCCATCCTCGATGTGGCCTCGGGCCGGTTGGCCTTCCAGGTGCCCATCCTCAGTTTCCATTTTCCCAAGGCGCTGATGGAGGAGCACTTCAATGAGAACTACATGGAGTCGGAACAATACCCCAAGGCGTCCTTCCGCGGCACCCTCGTCGGACTGGATCCGTCCGCGACCGGGGCGCAGGAGGTGACGGCCAAAGGCACGCTCGAGATGCACGGCGTGGCCGTGGAGCGGGAGGTCACCGGCACCATGGTCCGCACGGAAACCGGCTGGTCCATCGAGGCGGCCTTCTCCGTGCCCTGCACCGACCACGACATCGACATCCCCAAGGTGGTCTCGGAAAACATTGCCGAGGTCATCGATGTGACGCTTTCCGCAACCCTTGCTCCCCGATGACCCAACGCTTTCTCACCGCACTGGCCTGCCTCGGGGCCTGGGCCGTCCAGCCCGCCCTCGCCCAGGATGACCTGATGGACTTCTTCGATGAGCCGTCCGGTCCCCAGGTCGTCACCTCGACCTTCAAGGCCGGGCGCATCATCAATGTGCAGAGCCCGGAAACGTGCGGCCGGGGGGAGATGAACTTCATCATTGCCCACCGGTTTGGCCGGATCAGCGACGGGGCCTACGCCCTGTGGGGACTCGACAATGCCCAGATGCGCATGGGGCTCGATTACGGCCTGACCGACCGCCTGCAGGTCGGAGTGGCCCGGTCCACCTTCGGCAAGACCCTCGAGGCCAACGTCAAGTGGCGGTTCGTGGAACAGCAGAGTGGAGGTGGATCTCCAGTTAGCCTCACGGCATACTCCGTCGCCATGCGGGACGGCATGCGCTTCCCGGAGGACGGCATCGAGCGTCTCGGCGTCCACCGCCTGAGCTATGTGCACCAGGTTGTAGTGGCCCGGAAGTTCTCACCCGATTTCTCCCTCGCGGTGATTCCCTCCCTGATCCACCGCAACCTCGTGGAGCTGTCCGCCGAGGCCAACGACGTGGCCACCATCGGCACCGGGTTCCGGTACAAGTTGAATTCCCGCCTCTCGGTCAACGGGGAGGTCCACCTTTTGATGCCGCGTCCGGTGGCGGACGAGTTGCAGAATTCGCTCAGCCTCGGCCTCGACATCGAGACCGGAGGCCACGTGTTCCAGTTGCACATCACCAACAGCCGCGGCATGTTCGAACGGTCCTTCCTCGCGGAGACCGCCGGCCGCTGGCTCGATGGGGACCTCTACTTCGGGTTCAACATCAACCGGGTCTTCCAGGTGGGAGACCGCCGTTGATTCCCCGGCGACTCAGTTGGCCTTTTTCAGCTGGACGGGCTTGGTGCCCGGACGGCGGTCGCGCTGCTTGAGGTCGGCCACCACGATGTAGTGGTCGCTGGCCTGCAGGTCGTCGCCGGGCTCGAGGCCGTATTGGGCGCGGCGCTCGGCGGTCATGGACGAGGTCTCCAGCGAGAATTCGCGCAGCACCTCCACCACGCCGTCCTGGACGAGGATGTAGTCCAGTTTGCCGGCGCCCCAGCTGCTGTTGTCGTTGCGCCAGGTGTAGTCCATGGCGCGGTCGCTCTGCAGGCAGGTCAATTCGCGCAGGGCGGTGCCGTCCCAGTCGGGGGCGAAGTCGGGGCCGTTGGTCGCCTCGTCGTGGATGTTGCCGGTGAGGAGGGTCTGCATGGCCCAGCCCGGGCCGACCATGTTCAGGTCGCCGCCGTACACGACGGGGGTCTTGTAGGGCAGGTCGATGTCGTCGCCCTCGGTCATGGCGTCGCGCAAGAAGGCCATGTACTCGTCGGCTTCCGTGCGTCGCTGCTCGGCCCCGTTGCAGCATTTTAAATGGCTGGCGGCCACCATCAGGTCGCCTTCCCAGGGGGCCTCCACCAGCACGGGAAATTGGCGGTAGATGTCCGGGTACTCGGCCGTGATCGGCCAGCGGCTGCAGACCATCAGGTCCCAGTCGTCCTTGGCGACATGCCAGGAGCCGCCTTCGAGGGGCAGCCACCCATCGAGCAGGTCCCGGACGTGGGCGGCGCTGAAGTCCTCGACCTCGCTCATGCCGATCACATCGGGCTGGACGGCCTGCAGGATGCGGCCCATCGCTTCGAGGGCAGGGGCCTCGTCAAGGCGGCGGTTCATGTTCCAGAAGGCGACCCGGACCTCGGCACCCTCGGCGCGCTCCAGCGGCGTGGCCATGGGCAAGGCGGGCGTGTTGTCGAGGGCGACCTCGCCGCTGACCTGCTGGCCGGAGCCGCAGCGCACCGTCCACCGGACCGTGCCGGCCACGGGGACGCCGTTGACTGCGCGGCCGAGGGAGACCTCGTGCTCCTCACCGCCGTAGGTCGGGGCCATGCGGACGTAGCGGTCGTTGAGGCTGTGCTGCTCGGTGGTGCCGTCGGTGTTGCTCTCGCTCACGTAGCGGTCCTGCAGGTGGACGACGATGTCCGCGCCCTGGAACCCGCCGACGATCTGGCCGGTCGAGGCGTTGCCGTCGATGTCCACGCCGAGCCGGGTGCCGTGGGGCTCCCAGGACTCGTCGAGGGCGATGAGCCGGTCGTAGAGGAGGTGGAAGTAGAGGTTTTCCGCGTCGGTGGTGAAGCCCGCGGCCACCAGCGGTCCGACGGTGTCGGTGGCGGCGAGGTCGCCGGTCGGATTCCAGTCGCCGAAGTCGTGGTCGATGGCGATGCCGGTCTGGGCCGTGGCGGCGAGACAGGGCAGGAGGAGCGCGGTGAGCGCGGAAAGGAGGGGGGAGAGGTGTCGGCCGGACATGATGCTGTGGATCAGACCACAAAGATGGACCTTTGTGGCATGCAATTGCTCGGGACCAAAGTGTGCAAGAAGCACGACCTCGGCGTCCACAACAACCTCTTCGGCGGCACCATGCTCGGCTGGATCGACGAGGTGGCCGTGGCGTTCGTCAACGAAGTCTGTTACAGCCCCAACATGGTGACCCTCAAGGTCGAGGAGGTGCTGTTCAAATCGCCGGTCAAGGAGAACAACCTGATCAAGCTCTACGGCGAGGTCGTCCGCATCGGCAACAAATCCATCACGGTGGCGGTCGAAGCGCGGAAATTCAACGTCTACAGCCACGAGGAGAATGTGGTGACCACAACGCGGCTGGTCTTCGTCCGCATCGACGAGGACGGCAATTCGCTGCCCATCGCCCAGCACGTCAAGGACAAGCACCCCGACAAGCTGGGCTGAGCCGGCCCATCCTCCGGCTGTGACGGATGTCATTCCGTCGGATGACGGATGACAGTGCCTGGAGCGGCGAGGCGGACGAGGTTGTCCGCCATGCAATTTGACGTCTTCTTCAGCTTCTCCAAGATGCCCGCTGGGGGCGTCATGCCGTCCGATGCGGACCTGTACGACCGCCTGTTCCGCTCCATGGAGGCGGCGGACGACCTCGGTTACGAGCGGGCTTGGGTCGGCGAGGCGCACTACTCGCTGGCGCCGGAACAGGGGAAAGCCGATCCGCTCCTGCCGCATTTCGAGGGGGAGCTGTGCATCAACACCGACATCCTGCAGATTGCCGCGGCGGCGATGCCGCGCACCCGGCGCATCTCGGTCGGGTCGGCCATCCGCAACATCCTGGTGAACGGCGGTCCAG
Source organism: Flavobacteriales bacterium (assembly GCA_011522855.1). Lineage (GTDB taxonomy): Bacteria > Bacteroidota > Bacteroidia > Flavobacteriales_D > Sanyastnellaceae > UBA8752. Next base: position 7,670 of record WTID01000197.1, on the reverse strand, counting down.
TGGCCCACGCAGAGATGGTGCGGACCTTCCTGACCATCCACGGCGCCGAACTGCGCCGCAGCGGCCGCAAGCTGCACATCGGATTCGGCGCGGGCCGGTTTGCCTATGCCAACGCCGCCAATGGCGTGGAGCCCCGCAATGAGGCGGAGCGCATCCTGTGGTCTGCGCTGCGGGGGCTGGCCCTGCGGGAGGCCACGGAGATCTTCCTTCGCCTGCTGCGCGGAGAGACGCTGGGCTCCAAGGACATCACGCCGAAGGTGTTGCACCGCGACAAGGTGAAGGCCGAGGACTGGGCACGGGCCTGTGCGGCACTCGGCAAGGAGGCGGCAGAGACGGACGCATTGACCTTCGCACCCTATTGGAATTTCGACCCCCTGAAGATCATTCCCGCCGATGAGGGGCTGGAGAACCTGGTGCTCGTGCTCGGATCACACGACCCGGAACTGCAGGCTTTCGCCAACCGGTTCCTGCCGGTGGAGGTCTTCAACCTGAGCGTGACGCCGGATGCGGTGATCGACGCAACGCACGACCGCATGGCGCGCTGCTTCCACCCGGAAGGCGGGAAATGGACCCGCAACCGGATGCCGCGCACCGTGATGATTTTCGTGCGGACCGACGCCGGACTGGACGAGGCCACCCTCGATGCGCTGGCCGAACAGGAGGCCAAGGAGGCCATGATCGCTTACTGGAACGCGATGGAGGGGACCGTGGACGAAGAGAAGGTCCGCAAGGGGATGTCCAATGCGGTGTATGGCTGTCCGGCCACCGTGGCGGCCCAGTTGCAGGCCCGCTTCCACCCCGAGGACCGGTTGATGACCTGGTTTGATTTCAATGCCCGCGACCTGGATGTGGTCACGCGGCGGATGCGGGATTTCGCCCTGCACGTGCGTCCGCTCCTGTCGGGCGAGTGTGTGTCCACCCTCCAAACGGTCATGCCATGAACGGCCAGCACCTCCTCATCGCGGGCGGCGGTCCGGTCGGCCTCGTGACCGCCCTGTTGCTGGAGCCCCATTTCGACGCCATCACGGTGCTCGAACGCCATGACGGGGGCATGCCTTCTTCCCGTTCGCTCCAGCTCGTGCTCGGCGAGCGCGGTCGCCATGCGCTTCGTTGCTGCGGCCTGGAGCAGGCGGTCATCGATCGCGGGCTGTGGGTGCGGGGCCGGGAGAATGGGGCCGGTGGCGGCTTTCATGCCTACGATGAAGACGGGGGGCGCATCCTCGCCGTTTCGCGTGTGGTCCTGCAACAGTTGCTCGAGGAAGCGGTGGACACCCGGCCCGGCATTCGGAGGCTGGACGGCACGGCAGTGGAATCCGTGGATTTCGAGGCGCGCACGGTCGAAGCCCTCACCCGGACAGGTCGGGACACTTGGCAGTATGACGTGCTGGTGGGCGCGGACGGCGTTCGCTCGGCCGTGGCGCAGGCCATGCTCGGTGAGGAGGAAATGACCCTCCACAAGATGGACCTCGTGTACCGTGAGGTGCCGGTTCAGGATCCGGGCTGGAGCCATGAGGCCTTCCGCTATTGGAGTGATGGGGAGATCATGGCGGGCAGCTTTCCCGGTCAGGGCGGCCAGCGCGGTCTCTTTGTGATGCATCCGCGCGGCATGGAGCAGGACCTGTTCGATGAAGCAAAGCTGTTCACTCGGTTTCCCAGCCTGAAAGGACTGGGCCACGGGGTGCTCTCTGCCCTGAAGGCCGCACCGGCCGGGGCCATGGGGTCCAAGCACTGCAGCCGCTGGCGTCAGGGTCAGGCTGTGCTCATCGGCGACGCGGCCCATGCCATCGTCCCGTTCATGGGCCAGGGCCTGAACACTGGGCTGGAGGATGCCGTGGCGCTGATGCGCCAATACCGCTCCCGCGGCCGGGCAGGTCATGAGGCCGTCCTCGAGCGGTTCGTGCGCCGTCGCCAGCAGCCGGCCGAGGCGATCCGCACCCTCTCGGACCGCCATGCCCGCCACCTGCTGGGGCAGTCCACGGTCACCGAACAGGCGCTCGAAGAGCGGTCGGGTGCGGCATTGCGTTCCATGGGATTGCCCGACACCTATGCATCCTGCGCGTTTTCCCGGACGCGTTTCGATCGCATCCTCCGACGGGAATGGCGGGCCATGGGCATGGATGCCCCGGTACGACGGAAGGTGGCCTGATGGGGCCAAGGGCCACGGGCGATATGGCCAATGCGGTGTGCACGAGCAAATTGGAGGCCTTGTTCCATATAATCCGGGGACGGGATTCTCCTCGGTGCTCGCCATATTTACGTAGTGACCAGATTGTCCACACTGACCCTGTGTGCCGCCTTGGTGCTGCATGGAACTGACGCGTTGGCCCAATGGAATTCCGTGGGGGACAGTGTCTTTCTGCCCACGTTCATGCTCGGCGGGACCTATTCCCCGGGGGTCAGTGCGGTCGATGTGGACGGCGACGGCTGGGAGGATTTGACCTTCGGCAACGACCTCCACGGGGTCGACCTCTATCTGCGTTCGGAAACGGGCTTCGAGGAGACGCCGGTGGACCTCGGGCTGGAACCTGGGGACTGTACCCCGCGCAGCGTGGTCTGGGTGGACTTTGACAATGACGCCGACCAGGACCTCTTCCTGACCTGCCGGGTCGGCCACAACCGCATTTACCGCAACACGGGTGACCTCGTGATGGAGGACATCACCGACAGCAGCGGGATCAACATGGACGCCGAAAGGAAGGGCTATGGACTCTCCATCGCGGACATCAACCTGGACGGGCATCTGGACCTCTTCATCGCGAACTACGTCAGTGCGCTGCCGCTGGTGGCCAATGAGTTCTACCTCGGAGACGGGCAGGGCCATTTCACGGCGACGGAGTGGGGCCTGCCACAGGATCTGATCACGCCCAGCCACCAGGGCCATTTCATCGACCTCAACGACGACGATCGCCTGGATTTGTATGTCATCAACGACAAGGATTTCGCCAACGAGTACTACATCGGGACGGACAGCGGATTCGTGGACCTGAGTGCCGAAACCGGACTCGACGTGATCACCGATGCCATGGGCACGGCGTGGATTGACGAGGACCTCGATGGCCGCCGGGAGGTCTACATCACCGGCCTCGATGAGGCGTTTTTCATGAAGGACACGGGCGACTTCTCCTTCGTCGACGTGGCGCCGGAATACGGCATGCCGCCGGAGCCGACCACCGGTTGGGCGGTCATTGGGGCGGACTTCGACAACGACGGCTACGAGGACATGTTCGTGAACTCGGCCGACTTCATTCACTACCAATATCCGCTGCCCTCGTGGTACACACCACAGCCCAACAAATGGTTCCACAACGACGGGGGAACGGGCTGGACTGACCGGATTGAGGAACTGCCGGTCGACGCCCAGTTTGCGGAGATCTACGTGATGGTGCAGGCGGACTGGAACCAGGACGGGGCAGTCGACCTCGCGGGGCTGCCCATCGGTCTGAGCGCCCTGCTTCTCGAAGGCGAACCGACGGACGGCCACTGGCTGGAGGTGTTGCCACGCGGCACGGAAAGCAACCGCGACGGCATCGGCACCAAAGTCACCGCCTACACCAGCGATGCCGAGGGACAGGTCGTCCAGCGGGTGCGGCAAGCCGCCTGCGGGGAGGGCATGCTGCAGCAGAATTCACGCTGGCTCCACTTCGGGTTCGGTCCCACGACCACCGTCGACTCGCTCGTGGTGCGGTGGCCGATGGGATTGGAGGAGACCCTGTACGATGTGGCGACCAACCAGCGGCTGATGCTCATCGAAGGGGAGAGCGCCCCGGCGTGTCCGGCGGATTTCGATGGCAGCGGCCTCATCGGCGTGGAGGACATGCTCGTTGTGCTCGGCGCCTACGGATGTTCGGGTTCCGACTGTGCGGGCGATTTCGACGGGGATGGCCTCGTCGGATCCGCCGACATCGTGCTGTTCCTCGCCCAATTCGGCGAGTTCTGTACCGACTGACCCAGGGTCAAGCCTGGGCTTGGGCGTCCCAGTTGGCGCGCATCTCGAGGCACGCTTGAGACGTCCACGAGTGCAGGCGCTCGCGCAATTCCTCCATGTCGTCCCCGTATTGGACCTCGCCGAAGCGCAGGGCCACATCGACGTAACGGCGACGGAAGACGCGGAAGGCGTGGGGCACAAACAGGTCGTCCGAGACCCAGGCCACTTCCTGGTTGCGGAATTCCATGGCGATGGGGCAGATCGGAAAGTTGCCCTCGGCGCACATCTTGAACATGCCCATTTTGTAGTCCAGCAGCTCCGGCCCACGGTGGGTGGTGCCCTCCGGGAAGATGATGACGCTCAGCCCCTCCTCGATGCGCTTCTTGACCTCCACGCGGGTGGCCTTGCGGCTTTCCGCGCTCGACCGGTCGACCCAGATGGTGCGGAGGGCGTTGCCGCCCCAGCCGACGATGGGCCACCGCTTGACCTCCGCCTTGGCGACGAAGACGAGCGGGTGGGGGGACGGCACCATGACGGCGTCGATGTAGCTGCGGTGGTTGGCGACCAGGACGCAGGCGTGGTCCGGCAGCTCGCCCTCGACGGTCACGCGGATGCCGGTGGCGCGGTGGATGTTGCGGCAGAACCACGTGTACGGCTTGTACAGGCGCCGGTGGTCGGCTCCGGTCAGCTTGCGCGCCAGGGCACTCACGGTGCCGATCAGGGCCAGCCCGATGAAGGCGAAGAACCGGCGGGTGCTCCGCCAGTTCCGGACGACCCAGTTGCCGTCGTCGAACGGGGCGGGCAACTCGGTCAGGAAATCGAAGGATCGGTGGGCCATGCGAACAAGTGCGAAGGGCGAAATGTACTCCAACCATGACGGACCCCACTTCACCCCGGGAACGCGCCGAGGCCTTCGAGGCCCTCGCTGACGCCCGCCGCAGCGTGCGCCGTTTCTCGGACGCACTCGTGCCGGAAGAGGTGATGCGCTCCGCTTTCCGCTCGGCCCACCTGGCGCCGAGCTCCAACAACCTGCAGCCTTGGGAATTCCATTGGGTCCGTCCCGACTCACCGCAGCGCGCCAAGGCCGTTGAGGCCTGCCTGTCCCAGCCCGCCGCCGCCACCTCGGCCGAGCTGGTCTTCCTCATCGGTCGACCCGATCTGCTGTCCGATCGCGCCGCCGCCATGGTCGCCCACTTCGAGGCGGAGGGCAACGACGGCACCGCCAGCTATTACCGCGACCAGGTCGCCCACAACGTCCGGAACATGGCCCCCGAGGCCCGCAACGCGTGGGTCGACAAGAGCGTGGCCCTGGCCGCCGCCCAATTCATGCTCGCCATCAAGGCCGCCGGCTTCGACAGTTGCCCCATGGAGGGCCTCGACCCCGACCAGGTCCGCACCCTCTTCGGCCTCCCCGCGGACGCCACGGTCACCATGGCCATCTCGGTGGGTGAGGGCACCCCGGAAGGCCTGTATGGCCCGCGTCTCCGCTTCCCGATCGCCGACCACCTCCGCGAGCACTGAGTTCGGTCCGTCCTCCTTTCTTCGACGCTGACAAAACGGCGATTTGATTATCAGACTGACCTTTGGAAAGGGCAGGGGTTGTCGGGAAATTGGAGATGACCATGTTCCGCTTGCTTGCCTGTGCCCTGGCCCTCATTCCTTTGTGTGGGGCTGAAGTCCGTGCCCAATGGGAATTCGTTTCGGACAGCATTGCCCTTCCAGCTGAGATGTATGCCGGGGATTATGCGCCCGGGCTCAGTACGGTGGATGTGGACGGCGATGGGTGGGATGATCTCACCTTCGGCAGTGATTTGGCCGGCATCGATCTCTACCTCAAGGACAGTCTCGGCTTTCATGAGGTGGTGGTGGATCTCGGCCTGCAGCCGGGAGAGTGCCAGACCCGTGGGGTCGTGTGGGCGGACATGGACAATGACGCCGATCAGGATTTGTTCATCAATTGCCAGAATGGTCAGGACCGGGTGTTCCGCAATCTGGGAGGTCTGCAGATGCAGGACATCACAGATTCCTGTGGCATCATGCTCAATCCTCCCAGCCGGTCGTACGGCTTGTCCCTGGCCGATGTGAACCGGGATGGCTTTCTGGATCTCTTCGTTTGTGATGCTCCAGAGTACGAGCCTTTCCAACCCAATGGATTCTATCTGGGTGACGGCGCGGGTCACTTCACCCTCACCGAATGGGGCCTTCCCCAGGATCGATTCAGGGCGTCACACCAATCCCGGTTCTTCGACATCAATGGGGACGACCTCCTCGATCTGTACGTCCTGAATGACCGGGAGCATCAGGCCAATGAGCTTTATTTGGGAACGGATACAGGGTTCGTGGATGTTGGAGAAGAATGGGGCTTGGACGTGTACACCGATGCGATGGGCATGGCTTGGATTGATGAGGAACATGACAACCGACTCGAGGTGTACATGACGGGCATTGATGAGGCCTTCTTCATGAAGGATACGGGGGGATTCTCCTTTGTGGACTACGCTCCGGAGTATGGGATGCCGACCGAGCTCGTGACGGGGTGGAGCATCATCGGAGCCGATTTCGACAACGATGGCTGGGAGGACCTCTATGTCAATTCGAGCCATGCTCTGGTCTATCCCGTTCCGCCCAGCCTCGAGCCTCAGATCAACGTCTGGATGCACAACGAGCAGGGCACAGGTTGGCTCGACCGCAGTTCGGAATTGCCAGCCGAGGCCCAATTCGCCGAGGTCTTTGTCATGGCCCCGGCCGATTGGAACCAGGACGGGGTGGTGGACCTTGCCGCGCTCGAAGTCGGATCGGACGCCTTGCTTCTCGAGGGACAACCGCAGAGCGGACACTGGCTTGAGGTCCAGCCCAGGGGAACGGAAAGCAACCGGGACGGGACGGGCACGCGGGTCATCGCGTACGTGACGGATGAATCGGGCGAGGTCATCCGCCGAGAACGGCAGTCATCCTGCGGTCAGGGCTTTCTCGCCCAGTATACCCGTTGGTTGCATTTCGGTCTCGGTGAGGCCGATGTGATCGACTCTCTCGAACTGCGGTGGCCGTTGGGTCAAGTCGAAATGCTCTACGATGTCGCGGTCGACCAGCGGCTGTTGCTCATCGAAGGAGACAATGCGCCCCCCTGCGCCGCCTTGGACACCTACGCGCCTTCCCTGTGCAATTGCCCTGCGGACCTCAATGGCGACGCCCTCGTGGGCTCCAGCGACCTCCTGATGGCCCTCTCCAGCTTCGGGGAGGCCGCGGCGGGCATCGTTGGCGATGTGGACGAGGACGGCATTGTGGGAGTCAACGACATTCTCGACCTGCTCTCCCTCTACGGCATCAACTGCCTCGACTGACCAATTTCAGGGGCAGGGGTTGCCGAAGTTGCCGAGGAGGAGGAGGACGTCGGCGACGGTGACGGTGCCGTCCGCGTTGAGGTCGCCCACGCACCCGCCGCAGAGGCCGAGGGCCTCCTCACCGTCCGGGCAGCCGTTGCCGTTGGAGTCGGCGGCGAGCGGGTTCGTCGTGCCGGCCGCCACCTCGAGGCCGTCGGTGAGGCCGTCGCCGTCGGTGTCGGCGTCGAAGGGATCCGTGCCGAGCGCCAGTTCGTCGGCATCGTCCAACCCGTCGCCATCGCTGTCCACCGAAGCCACCGCTGTCGCCATGAGGTCGCAGACGACCGGGAAGTGGTCGGAGGCGACGCCCGTGTCGTCGGCCAGCATCCCCGACGCGGCGAGCACGTCGGCCGGCAGGGCCTCGG
>WTID01000264.1 GCA_011522855.1 Flavobacteriales bacterium | reverse complement strand
TGGCGGCGCACCATCTCAGCGTGGCGCTTTCCGATGTGGCCCAAGCCGACCACGGCAAATCGAAGGGGGGAATCCGTCATGTCACAGGGTCCGTCCGGTTCACGGTCCGATCGGGAGCGCAAAAGTGGCGAATTCAACCCGCACTTGCCGCCTGCTCCATCGCGACCGGCACCTGGAGCATCCGGCTGCCATACCAACTGAAGACCTCGCCATCCACGAGGCGCGCAGGCAGGTTGCCACATTCCGCCTTGTGCTCCTCCTTGAACGGGAAGGGCTCCGAGGGCAACAGCACCTCCTCCACCCCGGCCTGCCGGACGGTGTCCATCTCGAGTTCGGGATACCGGGGGTCATCCGGCCACGGCGCCCAGCCCCACCAGCGGAGAACCGATTGGATGTAAGCATCCCGTCCGGCCCACATCCACGGGTTGCGCCACACGGCATAGGCCACCTTCCGGCCCTGTCCGGGATCCACGCGTTCCCGGGTCCTGGTCCATGTTTCCCGCGCTTCCTGCTCGAGCTGCCGGCCGCGTTCCGCCTGGCCAATGAGGGCACCGAGATCGGACAGAAGACGAAAGGCCCGCTCGACGGACCGCACATCGCATACCCAGCAAGGCACCCCGGCGATTTCCAGGGCCATGATGTCCTGGGCGTCGTTTTCCTCGAGGTTGGCAATGACCAAATCCGGCCGGAGGTCCAGGATGACGTCCACCTTGACCCCCTTGGTGCCCCCGACGCGGGTCTTTTCTCGCCGCACGTGGTCAGGATGGAGACAAAACCGGGTCACGCCGACCAGTTGGTCTTCAGCCCCCAGGTCGACCAGCGTCTCCGTCAGGGAGGGCACCAGGCTCACGATGCGCTGCGGTGGCGTCTCCCAGGCCAGGGGAAACCCCCGATCATCGAATCCCTCGTGCATGGCACGAAGGTCGTCCACCGGCCCCGGACCTGTCAAAGACCGCCCGAATCCTGCCGTGGATGTCACATGGCAGGCCCCGGACCGACATCCTGTCAGGCCGCCACACCGCATTTCGCGTTGGCATCCAATTTGTCCTGAGCCCGGCGTCCAAGGACATCAACAACGCAAACATCAATCCTGCATACATGAGCAAAATCATCGGCATTGACCTCGGCACCACGAACTCGTGCGTCGCCGTGATGGAAGGCAACGAGCCTGTGGTCATCAACAACAGTGAAGGCAAGCGGACGACCCCGTCCATCGTCGCCTTCGTCCAAGATGGAGAGCGCAAGGTGGGCGACCCCGCCAAGCGTCAGGCCATCACCAACCCCACCAAGACGATCTACTCCGTGAAGCGCTTCATGGGCCAGATGTTCAAGGAGGTCGGCAGCGAAGCCGGACGCGTCCCCTATGACGTGGTGGAAGCCGACGGCGGCACGGCCCGGATCAAGATCGACGACCGGAACTTCAGCCCGCAGGAGATCAGCGCCATGATTCTCCAGAAGATGAAGAAGACTGCCGAGGACTATCTCGGAACGGAGGTCACCGGTGCCGTCGTGACGGTTCCGGCCTACTTCAACGACAGCCAGCGCCAGGCCACCAAGGAGGCCGGGGAAATCGCCGGTCTGGAGGTGAAGCGCATCATCAACGAGCCCACGGCTGCGGCCCTCGCCTACGGCCTCGACAAGAAGTCGACCGACCAGAAGATTGTGGTGTTCGACCTCGGTGGCGGAACGCACGACGTCAGCATCCTCGAGCTCGGAGACGGCGTCTTCGAAGTGCTGTCCACGGACGGCGACACCCACCTCGGCGGGGACGACTTCGACCAGGCCATCATCGACTGGCTGGTGGAGGAGTTCAAGTCCGAAAACGGCGGACTCGACCTGAGCAAGGATCCGATGGCCCTGCAGCGCCTCAAGGAGGCCGCCGAGAAGGCCAAGATCGAGCTCAGCAGCACCAACAGCACGGAGATCAACCTCCCCTACATCATGCCGGTCGACGGCGTGCCGAAGCACCTCGTGCGCTCCATGAGCCGCGCCAAGTTCGAGCAGCTCACCGACGCGCTCGTCAAGCGCACCATCGAGCCCTGCCAGACGGCCCTCAAGGCCGCCGGACTCTCGACCAGCGACATCGACGAGGTCATCCTCGTGGGTGGATCCACCCGGATTCCCGCCGTGCAGGAGGCCGTGACGTCCTTCTTCGGCAAGGAGCCCTCCAAGGGCGTCAACCCGGACGAGGTGGTCGCCGTCGGCGCCGCCATCCAGGGCGGAGTCCTCAGCGGAGACGTCAAGGATGTCCTCCTGCTGGACGTCACCCCCCTCTCCCTCGGCATCGAGACGATGGGCGGCGTGATGACCAAGCTGATCGAGGCCAACACGACCATCCCGACCAAGAAGAGCGAGACGTTCTCGACGGCCAGCGACAACCAACCCAGCGTGGACATCAATGTCCTCCAGGGCGAGCGCTCCATGGCCGCGGACAACCGCTCCATCGGCCGCTTCCAGCTGTCCGACATCCCGCCCGCTCCCCGCGGTGTGCCCCAGATCGAGGTCTCCTTCGACATCGACGCCAACGGCATCATCAACGTGAGCGCCAAGGACAAGGCCACCGGCAAGGAGCAGAACATCCGCATCGAGGCCTCCAGCGGCCTCAGCGATGAGGAGATCCAACGCATGAAGGATGAGGCCGCCGCCAACGCCGACGCCGACAAGGAGGCCAAGGAGAAGGTGGAGGTCCTCAACCAGGCCGACAGCCTCGTCTTCCAGACGGAGAAGCAGATGAAGGAATTCGGGGACAAGATTCCCGAGGACAAGAAGGCCCCGATCGAGGCGGCCATCGCCACGCTCAAGGAGGCCCACGCCGCCCAGGACATCGACGGCTGCAAGGCCGGCATCGAAGGCCTGAACCAGGCGTTCTCCGCCGCGAGCGAGGAGATGTACAAGGCCAGCCAGGAAGCCGGCGGTGCCGGCGCGGAGGCCGGTGGTGCCGACGCGTCCGGAACGGCCGACGAGGAGGTCACCGACGTCGACTTCGAAGAGGTCAGCGAAGAGAAGTGATCCTCGGCCGGTCCAGGCCGGCCCACACGACGAAAAAGGCGGCCCTGGTGGGTCGCCTTTTTTGTTGGAGGGCTGAACCCGACGCGGCGCCCGGTGTTCCTTTGCCCGACGCCCCATCATGCCGGATGCTTCCCTCCCTTCCTCCCCGGATATGACGTCCTCGGACGCTCCAGAGGTCCGCACATGGCGGTCCCGTTCGGGATGGGTCTTGGTCGCCATCGGGGTCCTGACCGTGCTGGCCGGGTGGCGTGCGTCCCAGATCGGGTTCAACTACGACTTCGAGGCGTTCTTTCCCGAAGGCCAGCCCGAGACCGCCTTCTACCTGCAGTTCCGGGACGCCTTCAGCACCGACAACGATTTCATCCTCGTCGGCCTCAAGGGCGAGAACGGGGTGTTTGACCGCGATTTCCTGCAAGCGACCCGGGACCTCGCCTCGGCGCTGGACACCGTCGAAGGCGTCACCGGCGTCATCGACCCCACCGACTTGACGCTCCCGGTGCGGGAGCCCGCGCTCGGCATGGTCTTTCAACGGCCCCTGCTCCGCTGGGACCAGCCCGAACACTACGCCACCGACAGCGCCTCCATCTGGCGGGATCCGCAATGGGTCGGCACGCTGTTCAGCGAGGACGGACGGAGCTTGGCGCTGACCGTGCTGCAAACCCCCATGCTCTCCAAAGAGGGCTGCGACCGCATCGCCGCCGACACCGATGCCGTCCTCAACGTATGGCAAGCGGATCAGCAAAGACGAGGCGTCCAAGTCGAATTCCACCGCGCCGGGCGGGCCCATGCCCAGGTCCACTACGTCAGCGTCATGGAGCGCGAGGTGGCCCTGTTTGTCGGGCTGGGCCTCATCCTGCTCATCACCTTCCTGCATTTCGCCTTCCGCACCTGGTGGGGCATTGTGATTCCATTGACCGTCATCCTGCTGAGCGGACTCGGCACGCT
>WTID01000304.1 GCA_011522855.1 Flavobacteriales bacterium | reverse complement strand
AAATGAGCCCGCAATCGAGGGAAATGGCCCTGGGTGTTTGACGGGTCGACATTCCCGCTATCTTTGCGCCCCCTTCCGGAGGCCCGACGGGTGCCAAAGGAGGTTCGGACACCCCCTAGCTCAGCTGGTTAGAGCATCTCACTTTTAATGAGAGGGTCCTGGGTTCGAGCCCCAGGGGGGTGACCAGCCCAGGTGCTGAAATTGGTAGACAGGCATGGTTGAGGGCCATGTGTCCATTAGGGCGTGCGGGTTCGAGTCCCGCCCTGGGCACCAGCACAAAAGAGAAGAGCCGCGGAAATTCGCGGCTCTTTCATTTCACGGCTTTTCCCATTGCGCACAATGAATTGATTCCGTGGAGGATGGGTCCATTCCGTGTCAAAAGTACACGCTCAACTTACTCACATTCAGTGCATTAAGTTCCCGCCGAAAGCAAGGCCCCTCTTATTTTTGGCGCCGACCTGTGACACCAAGACCCCGCACCATGGGCAAGAAGCTCAACTTCCTCGCACTCTCCCTGCTCACCCTGCTCGCCCTGCTCGGCGGCGCCTTCACCGAACACAGTGCCGATTGGCAGGACGTGGCGAAGGCCAATCCCGGCGACGTAGCCTGGATGATCGTCGCCAGCGCCTTCGTGCTCCTCATGACCCCGGGCCTCGCCTTCTTCTATGGCGGCATGGTGGACCGGAAAAACGTCATCTCCACCATGCTCCAGAGCTTCGTGGCCCTGGGCGTCATCAGTGTCGTCTGGGTGGTGGTCGGCTTCAGCCTGTGCTTCGGGGACAGCCTCGGCGGCATCATCGGCAACCCGTTGACCTTCCTCAACTTCCGCAATGTGGGAGCCGCACCCCACCCGGAAATCGGAGCAGGCCTCCCCTTCCTGCTCTTCGCCCTGTTCCAGCTGAAGTTTGCCATCATCACCCCGGCCCTGTTCACCGGCAGCATGGCCGGCCGCATCCGATTCAGGAGCTACATCCTCTTCATGGTGCTGTTCACCCTGTTCATCTATGCGCCGCTCGCCCACATGACGTGGCACCCGGACGGCCTGCTGATGAACCTTGGAGTCCTCGACTTCGCCGGAGGCACCGTGGTGCACATGTCGGCTGGTTTCGCTGCCCTCGCCGGCGCCGTTCACCTCGGGCCGCGCAACATTGACCGTCTGGAACACGCCAACATCCCCTTCATCATCCTCGGCACGGGCCTGCTGTGGTTCGGCTGGTTCGGCTTCAACGCCGGTTCTGCGCTCGGGGCCAACGATGACGCTGTGCTCGCCCTCGCCAACACGCACTTCGCCTCGGCCGCGGGCATGATCACGTGGATGTTCTACGAGCGCTACAAAGGCCGCAAGATGAACGCGGTGGGTGCCTGCATCGGGGCCATCGTCGGCCTGGTCGCCATCACGCCGGCTGCCGGATTCGTGACCGTCCAGGAAAGCGTGGCCATCGGCTTCATCGCGGCCGTGGTGTCCAACTGGGCCATTGCCCGACAATCCAAGAGCGGCCTCGACGACACCCTCGACGTGTTCCCGTCCCACGGGGTCGGTGGCATGGTCGGCATGGTGCTCACTGGCGTCTTTGCCGCGGATGTCGGCTTGACCTCCGGTGAAACAGACACCTTTCTCTGGCACCTCGTCGCGTTGGTCGGTGTGGCCATCTTCACCTTTGGGGCCAGCCTGTTGCTGTTCAAGTTGGTGGACAAGGCGATTCCCCTGCGCGTGACCGGCTGGCAGGAGACGCTCGGACTCGACGAAAGCCAACACGGGGAGACGGTCGACTGACTGTCCCCAATGCCTTCTTGGCAATCGATGGCAAACTGCTCGCCCGGCGGCTCCCGCACGGCGCTACCTTTGCCCTGAACCGGCGATGGACCTGCGGATGCGTAGGGGACGGCATCGCCACCCACAATCCCAGACCCCCTTGTCCGATTTCCATTCGCTCGGATTGAGCGAACCCCTCATGCGGGCCCTCGTTCCCCTTGGCTACGAGACCCCGACCCCCATTCAGGCCCAGGCCATTCCCCACGTCATGGACGGCAAAGACGTCCTCGGTGTCGCCCAGACCGGCACCGGCAAGACGGCGGCCTTTTCCCTTCCCATGCTCCATCGGCTCGGCAAGCAGCCGCGCCGGGAGGGCCGCAGGGTCATCCGCGCCCTGATCCTGAGTCCAACGCGCGAACTCTCCGCCCAGATCGGCGAGAGCATCCGCGACTACAGCCAGCACCAGAAGCTCTACCACACCGTCATTTTCGGCGGGGTCAAACAGGGCAAGCAAGTCGCCGCGCTCCAGCGTGGTGTGGACATTGTCGTGGCCACCCCCGGGCGCCTTCTGGACCTCATCGACCAGGGCTACATCCGATTGGATCACCTCGAGTACTTCGTGCTGGACGAGGCCGACACCATGCTCGACATGGGCTTCATCCACGACATCCGCAAGGTCATCCAGCTCCTGCCCCCCCGGCGCCAGTCCCTGTTCTTCTCCGCCACGATGCCGCAGAACATCCAAGAGCTGGCCGACACCATCCTCCTCGACCCGGTCACCGTGGAGGTGGAGCGCCGCAGCTCCGCCGCCGAGACCGTCGAGCAAAAGGTCTACTTCGTGCGCCAGGCCGAGAAGAAGCACCTGCTCGTCGATGTGCTCCAGGCCCCGGATGTGACGAGCGCGTTGGTCTTCACCCGCACCAAATACGGCGCGGACAAATTGGTCCGCCACCTCCGCAAACAGGGCGTTCGCAGTGAGGCCATCCATGGCAACAAGAGCCAGCCCCAACGGGAAAAGGCAATGAAGGCCTTCAAACGCGGTGACCTGGGCGTGCTGGTGGCCACCGACATTGCCGCCCGCGGCATCGACGTGGATGAACTGAGCCACGTCATCAACTTCGAGATTCCCAACATCCCGGAGACCTATGTGCACCGCATCGGGCGCACGGGCCGGGCCGGGGCGGAGGGCATTGCCATCTCCTTCTGCAACGAGGAGGACGAGCGCACCTACCTGCGCGACATCCAGCGGCTCATCCGCAAGGAGGTGCCGCTCGACACCGATCAGGACTACCACAATCCGCTGCCGCCCATCCCGCTGGACTCCGGACGCTCCGGTGGAGGACGCCCCGGCGGACAGGGCCCCGGCAAGAACAAAACGGGCCGAAACCGGAAAGGACACGGCGGCCAGGGCAAACGGAGACGTCCACAGGGTGGACAAGGCGGATCGGGCCAAGGCAACCGCCGCCGAAACAAGAACCGCGGCCGACGTCCGGAAGGAGGTGCCCCCCGATAACACCCGGATACTGCGCTGCTCCACCCAGTCCCTCGGTGATTCAGGCGTTGGACTGAAGCATTCCGTCCACCCGGGCTCCCTTATTTTGTCCTCGTGAGACAATGGTTCCCCGCCCTAGGCTGGATTCCCGATTACGGACGCGGCAATTGGATGAAGGACCTCCCGGCAGGCCTCACGGTCGGGGTCATGCTCATCCCACAGGGCATGGCCTATGCCATGATTGCCGGCCTTCCGGTGGTCTACGGGCTCTACGCTGCCCTCGTGCCCCAGGTGGTCTATGCTGTCATGGGAACCTCCCGACAATTGGCTGTGGGACCGTCCGCCATGGATTCCCTGCTGGTCGCAGCCGGACTGGGAACGGTGGCTGTGGCGGGATCCGATCGCTACATCGAACTCGCCCTTCTCCTCGCCCTCATGACAGGAGGCATTCAGCTCCTGCTCGGCTCCTTCCGCCTGGGTTTCCTGGCCCATTTCATCTCCAAGCCCGTCATCAGCGGATTCACGAGTGCGGCGGCCCTGATCATCGGTCTCAACCAACTGCCCCATCTCACCGGCATTCCCCTTTCGCGCTCCTCCCAATTGCACCTCCTGATCGACGGCGCCGTGCAAGGACTCTCCCAAATCCACGGCCCAACCCTCCTGCTTGGCACCCTGTCCATCGTGCTGCTCGTGGGTTTGGGGAAACGACTTCCCCGTGTTCCAGCCTCCCTGATCTTGGTCGTGCTGGCC
>WTID01000161.1 GCA_011522855.1 Flavobacteriales bacterium | reverse complement strand
GGACCCCAGCGGCCATTGTCGAAGTCGAACTCGTAGACCGTGCCGCCGGGCTCCGGGTACTCGTCGAAGATGGGCGAGAAGATGGCCACCTCGCTGTGCGTGCCCGTCGTGTCCACATTCGGGACGCGGTTGTTGAAGACCATGAACTTGGTGAAGTCTGGGTTGCCAGGGTTCACCCCGAGCCCATTGCCCCAGTGGATGTCGTGCTGGTAGAACAACCGCTGGTGAGAGCTGTCTCCGCGGTCATAGGCCTCAGGATTGCCCCAGCGGTAGATGATGTCCCCGTCGAAGAAGCCGCCGTGCCAAATGACCCAGATCTCGTTGAAGGTCGGGACGCTCATCACAATCTGGTTGACATCGGAGTACTGCCAGTAATCGACCGCGTTCATGTGCAGCCAATCGGCCGGTTGATTGCTCGGGGATCCGTAGTTGAGGTCGATGAGGCTCTGGTTGTCGGCCACCACGCCATAGTTGGCCTTGGTGCTGTCGAAGTCCTGAACGAGGTGGTCCCAGGCGCGCCATTCCCAGACAATGTCCACACCGCCCATGCCGTCGGGCTCCAGCTCGATGAGCTTGTCGCTCCAGAGCTCTCCGGTCTCAAGCAGCTGCGGGTCGCGGCCATTTTCGATGCACTCGAGGCTGTCGAGGACCTCCCAGCAGATGGCGATGACGCTGCCCTGGGGGGTTACGGTAAAGTCGTGATGCAGGCGGAGGCTGTCATTGTTGGCGGTGTAGCTCCACAGGACCTCGTTGTCCCAGGTGCGCCGCTCGATGGTGGCGCCGCCGCCGCCTGCCCAGATGGGGTCGTCGCCGACAGAGGCCGGCCGGGAGGTCATGATGATGTCGCCGTTCGGCTGCAGGTAGGCCGTGTTGCCCGGTCGTCGGTCCTCGGCCACCGTCCAGTCGTGCACCACCTCGCCACAGGCGTTCAGGAGCATGGCGCGGTTCTGGTTGTGCGGATAGATCATCGTGTAGCCGTCCGTATAGAGGGCGGGGTCATACGCGATGGTGCCGACGGTGTTTTGGGCGAGGAGGGTGCTGGAAATCAGAAGGGTGGCCAGGAGGGCCGGGAGGCGAGAGGTCATGATGGCAATCGTGTTGCGGTGCAAGTTCGTCAGTTCTCGATGAGGATGCGCTTGGGGGGCATGAGAGGGCGTCCGGCCCCGTCGGTCACCTCGAGGAGGAGGACGCCGCAGGCCAGTCCAGACGTGGAAATCGAGTGGTTTTGGTCCGGCGTTTCCGAGTTCAATAGCTCCCTGCCCGACAGGTCTCGGAGGGTCCAGAGGACCGCGATGCCGGCCTCGAGTCGGAGAACGGACCGGACCGGATTCGGGCCGATGCGGAGGCGGACGCTGCACTCCATCACGTTCTGTGTCGTGGTGTCCGCAGGGGCCGGGAACAGGTCACAGTCGAAGGGCAGGGGGTTGCTCTCCACCGGGTCACCCGGGGTCATGTCGCGGCCGTCGAACGCGGCGTAATCCGGAGCGTAACGGTAGGCGCGGAAGGTGGCATTGCCGAAGGGGTCATTGCCCTGGTTGAGGGGCCCAAACTGGTTGTAGGCGGTGATGTATTCCCACACCAGATCCCCATCGGGGGTGACTTCGAAGAGGTGGCCGGAGTTGCCCTCGCAGATGAGTGTGTTGCCGTTGGGCTGGCGCTGGGCTCCGCTGATGTTGGGGCTGAAGAAGTCGGAGAAGGGGAATTGCGGATAGGACCAATCGAGGGACTCGGGTCCGTAGGGCTCATCCTCTCCGAGGAAATAGGTCCCGTCGGCCTGCAGGGGCAGGGTCAATTCGTCCACCGTGCTCGCCGCTCCTCCGGGGCGGGCGTTGCCGTTGTTGTAGAGCAGGATGGTGGCATCCGGATTGCCGCCGAGGGTGGTCGGTCCTTCGCCGGTCAGCCAATGCGGGTCGTGCTGGGTATAGAGGGTCTGGTCGCTGGAGAGGCCGCGACCGTACGCTTCGGGATTGCCCCAGCGGTAGAGCACGTCGCCGGCGTCACCGGCCGCCTCCGCGGAGGTGGTGGCGTGGTCGAGGATGTAGAATTCGTCCCAATTGCGGGAATTCAGGATGATCTGGTCCAATCCCGGATGGTACGCCACCGCATTGCAGTGGAACCAGTCGCCGCCGGTTCCCGACCCGGGGCCACCCGGGCCGCCGCCACCGCTGACGTTGCCGTAGTTCACGTCGAACCGGCTGGGGTGGTCGGACGGGTTGCCATAGTTCGGCAGGTCGGGGTTGGCGTTCTGGATGAGGTGGTCCCACGCGTGCCATTCCCAGACGACCTCGCCCCCTTCGTCGCCCTCCGGGACGACCTCGATGATCATGGGAGGCCAGAGCGGGCCATCGTTCAAGCGCCCAGCCGCTTCGGCCTCCTCGGGGGAGCGGTATTCCCACGCCATGATGAGCAGGTGGCCATTGGGCATCCAGGCCATGTCGTGGTGGTGGTGGGCCGTGTCGTTCGCCAGGGTGTAGCTCCAGATCAGATCGCCCTCCCAGTTGAACCGCTCGATGCGGCCACCCATGCCACCGCCCGTGAAGACCGTGCTGGGCTGGCGCGCGGTCCGGAGCAGGGAGCCGTCCTCGAGCAGGTAGGCGGATTCACCCGCCCGGAATTCGCTGTCCCAGTGGCGGATGACCCGGCCGCAGTTGTCGATGAGGTGGGTGCGGGTGGCGCCGGTCGGGGCGACGAGCGTGTAGCCGTCAAAGGCGTCGGGCGTGTTGGACAGCAGGCCGACGGTCTGGGCGGAGCCCTCCAGCGTGAGCAGCAGGAACAGGGGGGCGAAGAGGCGAATCACTGCGCAAAGGACGCACTGAGGAAGCAAAGGGTGGAACGCCCCGCGGGGCCGGTCGTATTTTTCGGGTCCGATGGCGGTCGAGATCAAGAACAAGAAAGCGGCGTTCAGCTATTTCCTGACCGACTCGTACACGGCCGGCATCCAGTTGCAGGGCACCGAGATCAAGAGCATCCGGGCCGGCAAGGCCAGCATCGTCGAGGCCTATTGCCGGTTCCAGGGCGACGAATTCTATGTGTTCAACATGCACATCGAGCCCTACGACCACTCGGGCTATGTGACCCACGAACCCCGCCGCATCCGCAAGCTGCTCCTGAAGCGGACCGAGTTGACCAAGCTGCAGCGGAAGCTCCGCGACGTGGGCGTGACGGTGGTGCCCACCCGGCTCTTCATTTCCGAGAGCGGCTACGCCAAGATGGACGTGTCCGTGGCCAAGGGCAAAAAGCTGGTGGACAAGCGCAACACCATCAAGGACCGCGATCAGGCGCGGGACATCGAGCGGGGGCGCTGAAGGGGAGTCAGAGCGAGAGTCCGCCGACGGTCTCCAATTGCATCTTGTACTGCTCCTGAAAGGATTTCCAGTCCCAGATGAAATGCTGGAGCAGCTCCTCCATTTGCATGAGGAACCGAGGGTTGGGCACGTTCAGGGAGCGGAAGTACTCTTCCTGACACGCATTGAGGTCGTAGGCGAGGTACACGCCGCGAGCCATGGCACTCAGCGTCTTCTTGGAGGGCCGGTTGAACTTGACCATCTCGTCGCGGACCTTGCCGATCCGGGTGGCGAGTTGGTCGCTCGGCAGGCCGAGTTCCTGGGAGAGTTCAGCCAAGATGGCCTCGATGAGCCGATGCTCGGAACCGCCTTCGAAGTACTTCGGGATGAAGTCCAGGTTGCCGGCGAGAACGACCAACAGAAAGGGAGCGGCATCGCCCTCCTCCACATTCGGAGCCGTTTCGAAATGGGGGGATTCCCGAATGAGGCCCGCCACATCGGGCCAGGTGTCCTCCACGCTGTCGAGTGTGGCATGCACGAACATCCGCGCGACCTCGTCGCACTTGAGTTTCTTTTTCCCCCAGTTAAACAGCATGAATCAGGTTCGCGGCAAAATTATTCGGGAGTTCAGGGGTTGGATTGGTCGAGTGACGGTGCCGTGTCCACACGTTTATCAACATCTTTGCGCGCCATGAGCCAAGCCCCCCTCGGAACCCGCCTCTAC
>WTID01000193.1 GCA_011522855.1 Flavobacteriales bacterium | reverse complement strand
CCAACCGCCTCGGAGAGGATGGTTTCGGCTTCAAATTCGCCATGAAGACCCTGGCTGGCGGCCGCATCGGCATCGCCGCCCAGGCGCTCGGCATCGCCTCCGGCGCCCTCGAGTTTGCCCTCGCTTACTCCAAGGAACGCAAAGCCTTCGGCAAGGAAATCCACAAGCACCAGGCCATCGCCTTCAAGCTGGCCGACATGGCCACCGAAGTCGAAGCGGCGCGCATGCTCTGTCTCAAGGCCGCGTGGATCAAGGATCAGGGCCAGGACTACGACCTCGCCAGCTCGATGGCCAAACTGTACGCCTCGGAGGTGGCCGGTCGGGTGACGGATCAGGCAGTCCAGGTGCACGGCGGATACGGCTACGTCAAGGAGTACCACGTCGAACGCCTGATGCGGGATTCCAAGATCACCCAGATCTACGAAGGCACGAGCGAGGTGCAGCGCATTGTCATCTCGCGCTCCATCCTCCAGGACTGATTCAGGGCATCTCCGGGTCCGGCATTCGAGCCTCGACGGTCTCGAGCAGCCGGATTTCCGCGCTGGAGGCCGGACCGGCGATGCCGTCCTCGAACCGGCGGGATTCCACCTCGCCTTCGGCATTGCGCGACACGAGAATGGAGGACCCGATGTCCGACCGGACCTCATAGGCGACCGCACGCGGCCCCTCCTGCGGCTGCAATTGGGCCGGCGTTCTCACCCGGCGCTGTCCGCTCCGTTTGAGGAGCATGACCACGCCCTTCTCATCGACCGTGCAGAGGTAATCCTTTCGTCCCGCCCGAAGGTGGGCAACCGACTGGATGGCGGTCCCCTTGGAGACATGCCTCCAACCCGGGGTCGCCTCACCGAGCTTGCGGTGGTTCAGGAGACGCCCATCGGACAGGCCGAGCAGGTAGCGCTCCTCCCCCTTTCCATCGTAGTCCACGACGGCATGGGCCGTGATGTCCCGGCTGGGCCGGATGGAGAATCCGGGGATCGGACGGCCACCGGCATCGAGACCGATGGCATGGGCCCGGTCGACCAGCAGGAATTCATCCGTGCCGTCGTCGTTGGCGTCGAACCGGTAGGCCCCGAGCAGGGGACCCTCCATCCCGAATTCCCAACGGGCCTCTCCGGAAGGGGCCCGGCAGGTCATGCGGTGAAGGTCGTCTTGTTCGAGGACGGTTCCGTCGTCGAAGCGCTTCACCTCAACCGCAAAGGAGAACGTCACGTCCGCCGCCCGCTCCTCTGGGGCGGCCTGATTGTCGACCACCTCGGCGAGGGAATCCAGGTCGACGACGGCCGGAAGGGGATCGGAATCCGTCTCCGTGGCAGCCTCCGGCCCGGACAGGAAGGACCAGCTCGCGGCCACCGCGAGGGCCACGCCCGCGCTCAAGGCCAACCAGAAGGGACGTCCACCGGCGTTCATTTCCTCAAACTTAGCGGCCCCCCGGGCCCTCGGTGGACCGGCCCGCCGAACTTGCCCACAACCGGGCGGTGCATGGCTCAGGCGATCCGACTCCAGTCGGGACGGGAAGCCCGCAGCCGTTCCACCCCGGTCCGCAACAAGGCATGCTGTGGCGCATCGAGGTCTGGGTCCTCCCCCAGCACACGGCGGGCGAGGTCCCGGGCATCCTCAAGCAGGGCCCGGTCCTTGACGAGGTCGGCGACCTTCAAGTCCAGCACACCGCTCTGCTTGGTGCCCATCAGGTCGCCAGGACCGCGCAATTCGAGGTCGACCTCTGCGATTTCGAAGCCGTCCTGGGTCCGGCACATGGTCTCCAGCCTCCGGCGGGCCTCCTTGCCGAGTTCCTTGCCGCTCATCAGGATGCAGAAGCTCTGGTTGGCGCCGCGGCCCACCCGTCCCCTCAGCTGGTGCAGCTGGCTCAAGCCAAACCGTTCCGCGCTCTCGATGACCATGACGGAGGCATTGGGCACATTGACCCCCACTTCGATGACGGTGGTCGCGACCATGATCTGCGTTTTCCCGCTGGCGAAGCGTTGCATCTCGGCATCCTTGTCCTCCGGCTTCATCCGTCCGTGTACGATGCTGATTCGGTGGTCCGGTGCTGGAAAATGCCGAGTCAGGCTCTCGTAGCCGTCCATGAGATCCTTGTGGTCGAGCTGGGCGGACTCCTCGATGAGCGGATACACCACGTACACCTGCCGGCCCTCGGCGATCTGGTCCCGCATGAACCCGAAGACCCCGAGCCGCTGGGCATCGGTCCGATGGACCGTGCGAATCGGCTTCCGCCCCGGCGGGAGCTCGTCGATGACGCTCACATCAAGATCCCCGTACACGGTCATGCTCAGCGTCCGGGGAATGGGGGTGGCGGTCATCACCAAGATGTGAGGCGGAATCTCTGCCTTGGCCCACAGACGGGCGCGCTGGGCCACTCCGAACCGGTGCTGCTCGTCGATCACGACCAGGCCGAGGCGATGGAAGACCACCTTGGGCTCGAGCACCGCATGGGTGCCGACAAGGAGATGGACCGAGCCGTCCGCGAGGCCAGCGAGGATGGGCTTCCGATCCGCGGCCTTGACGGATCCCGTCAACAATTCCACGCGGATGGGCAGGTCGCCGAGCATCTCCCGAAAGCTGGCGAGGTGCTGCTGGGCCAGGATTTCCGTGGGGGCCATGATGCAGGCCTGACACCCGTTGTCCACGGCAAGCAGGGCGGTCAACAGGGCCACCATCGTCTTTCCGCTGCCCACGTCGCCCTGCAGCAAGCGGTTCATGTGGGTGCCGTTGCGCGTGTCCTCCCGGATTTCGCGGATGACCCGCTTCTGGGCACCGGTGAGCTCAAAGGGAATCCGCTCCGAATAGAAGCGGTTGAACTGCTCACCGACCTCGGCAAAGGCCGGGCCGGGCAAGGCCGTGGTCTGTCGGTTGCGGTGCTGGACGAGCAGCAGCTGCAGGAACAGGAACTCCTCGAATTTCAGACGGAACCTGCCCAGCCGTTCGGCTTGCACGTCGGCCGGCTGATGGACCTGTTCCATGGCCACGGCGAGACGGGGCAACCCGCGGTGGGCCAGGATGCCGTCCGGCAGGGTCTCGGCCATCCATTCGGGCCCATGCAACTCCCGGAGCTGGGTGATGAGGCGCTGAACGGCCTTGCCGATGCCGTTGGAATTCAACCCGAACCGACCGAGGCGTTCGGTGGAGCCATACACCGGATGGAGGGCGCTGGCCGCCCGGGCCTCCTGCAGGGTCAGCACCTCGGGGTGGGCCATGTTGCGTCCGCCCTTGTAGTCACTGATGCGGCCCCACAACACGCAAGGTTGGCCGACGGGCAGGTTGCGGGCCACCCATTTGGCGCCCTTGAACCAGACCAGGGGCAGGACGTCTCCGTGCTCGTCGACGAATTCGGCTTCGAGCCTCTGACCCCGCTTCTGTTGGACCTCCTTGAGCTTGCGGATGGTGCCCCTCAATTGGACCTGCACGGGACCCGGCACAGTCTCCGACACCCGGTGGAAACGGGTGCGGTCCTCGTATCGGAACGGCAGGTGGAACAGCAGGTCACCACAGGTTCGGATGGCGAGGTCCTCCGCCAACGCCTCTGCCCGTTTGGGCCCGATTCCCTTCAGGAATTCGATCGGGGTGGAGGCGTTCAGCGGTTCCGGCATCGTGGCCGGAAGATCAGGCCAACATGCGAACCGGGTGCTCGAGGAGGGATTTGACCTCCTGGAGGAAGGCGGCACCGGTGGCGCCGTCCACGACGCGGTGGTCGCAGCTGAGGGTGAGCTTCATCACCTTGCCCGGCACGACGGCCCCGTCCTTGACCACGGGCACATCGCTGATGCCGCCGACGGCCAGGATGCAGGCATCGGGCGGGTTGATGATCGCGGTGAAGTCCTCGATGCCGAACATGCCGAGGTTGGAGATGGTGAAGGTGTTGCCCTCCCAATCGCTGGGCTGCAGCTTCTTCTCGCGCGCCTTGCCGGCGTATTCCTTCACCTCCGCTCCGATTTCCGTGAGGGACTTGCGGTCTGCGTGGCGCACCACGGGGACGAGCAGGCCGTCCTCGACCGCCACGGCCACACCGATGTGGACATGGTCGTTCTGGCGGATGTGGGTGTCCATCCA
>WTID01000096.1 GCA_011522855.1 Flavobacteriales bacterium | reverse complement strand
GGGCCTCGTACATGCCGTTGAGGCTGCCGAGGTTCTCGTTCATCTTCTGGAGCTGCTCACCGGCGGCAAGGCTCATGTCCTTGTTGTCGGAGAGGCCCGTGAGGGATTCGCTGACCTGCGCGTAGGTGTCGGTCAAGCCGTTCACCTTCTCCGTGGCGGTGCGGAGGGCGCCTCCGTATTCGCTGGTGGCGGCGGCGGCGTCGGTCACTTCGCTGAGTTGCATGGCCTGATCCCCAAGGTGGCGCATGCCGTCGCCCAAACGGGAGAGGACAGCGTTGTCGACGCCGGCGTCCTTGAGCATGTCGTCCAGCTGGTCGACCGGCTTCTTGGGCGCAGCCTCACCATCCTCCACGGCAAGCTCCGGGTAGACGAGTTCCCACTTCGGATCCGCGTGCGGCTTTTCGAATGCGGACATCAAGAAGATGAAGGCCTCGGTGCCGAGTCCGATGATGAGCATCTCGGAGGCGCCTTCCCAGTGTTCGATCTTGAACAGGGCGCCGATGATCACGATCGAGGCTCCGATGCCGTAGAGTTTGGCCATGCCTGATTTCCAGGCTTTGCTCTCGTTGAACGGCTTCTTCTTCTTGCCTCCGACTGCGGGGCTCTTCTTGTTCTTTGCCATTGTGCTTGCAGGTTCTGGTGGTTCATCCCCGGCGGGTTTCATGCGCTGGTGAAGGGGGAGACCGGGTGGGGTTGGGGATTAATTGAAGTCTTCCGGATCCACATTCTTTCCGCGGCCGAGGTAGCTCATGGCGCTGCGGAATCCGATGTACGATTTTGCGGTATCCTGGTATTCAAAGGAACGCGTGCCGGTCTGGCAGTAGTATCCAATGTCCTTCCAGCTGCCTCCACGGATCACCTTGCGCTTGAGGCTCGGGGGATCGTCTGCTTTGGCATTGTACTCGTACTCCGGGCTCATGTCGTGGCTGAAGTCGTACACAGTCTCGTCGAAGGCCGTGTTGGTCCACTCGGCCACGTTGCCGGACATCTGGTACAGGCCGTAATCGTTCGGGCTGTAGCTCTCGATGGGCACGGTATGACAACCGGCATCCTCCACGTAGTCACCGCGCATCGGCTTGAAGTTGGCCAACGGGCAACCGTAGATGTTCCGGATGTACGGACCGCCCCACGGGAACGGAGCCAGATCGAGACCGCCGCGGGCAGCGAATTCCCATTCGGCCTCGCTGGGCAGGCGGAATTTCTGGACCATGGTCTCGTCGTTCTCGCGCTTCCAGGTGGCGAGAAGCTGCGTCCGCCAGGCGTTGAAGGCCCGGGCCTGGCCCCAGGTCACGCCGACCACGGGGTAGTCGTCGTAGGCGGGGTGCCAGAAGTAGGTCTCTGTCAGCGGCTCGTTGAAGCCGTAGGTGAAGTCGCGGATCCAGCAGAGGGTGTCCGGGTAGACGTTGGTGTTCTCCTCGACCACGAACTGGGCGCGGTCGCTGTGTCCCCGGATGCTGTTCAGTTGACCGAGTTGGTTGGGCTCATTGATCTCGTAATCGAGACCGCCCTTCTGGGCTGCAGCCTGCAGGTTGATCCAGAAGTACTTGAAGTTCAGTTTCCGGGTGTCGATCTGCTTGGCATCGTAGAACCGGTCGGAGCCCTGGAAGTAGAACTCGTCATAGAGGGCGTCGAAGATGTCCTCGTTCTGCCAGTCGATGGGTTCATCCCAATTCAGGACGTATCCCTTGTTCACGAAACGGTCGAGTTCCCGTCCGTTGGCGTCCTCCGTGCGGAAGTACTCCTCGAAGTCGTTCTCCTGGAGCACGTCGCGGAACAGGCTGTCCCGAACCCAGTACACGAACTGGCGGTACTCGTTGTTCGAGATCTCGTGGATGTCGATGTAAAAGGCGGGGATGGTGACCGTCTTGGAGCGGGACGTCAGGGCGTAGGGCACGTCCTGGTCGCTCGGGCCCATCGTGTAGGAGCCGTAGTGGATGTAGTTCATCCCATAGGGATTCACTTGCACCCAATCCTCCCGCGGGTACACGCCAACCACCTCTCCGGCAGGGCCGCCGTAGCAACTGGCCAGCGTGATGGCGCACAAGGCGATGATCGCAGCGTTTCTCATGGTTTCTATCCTTATGTCGAACGGTGTCCGTCCGGTAGCGGGGCTTGCAGAACTCCCCTCTACGCGAAAGTCAACGTGCAGGTTTCGTCATTTGTTGCCCAATCCTCAGAGGAATCGGGGGTTTGCGTGACGGGACTGCATGGGAATCCGTTCGAAGTTGAACATGTACGAGACGAAGATTTCGTGTGAACCGGAGCTGTAGTTCGCCACCTCGCTGAGCGTGGCGTCATAGCTGTATCCGAAGCGGAAGATCTGCTCGGAGCGGCTGAGCTTCTCGGACTTGGTCTTGCCGTACTCGAAGCCGATCACCGGGGCGACGGCGTCGCCGGGGCGAATGGAAAGGCCTCCGTACAGGAGCTCGTTCCAGAGCACGTTGGCGTGCAGGTCGACCGTGGTGGCGTTGAGGTCCGTCTTGGCGAGAACGTGGGAGCGGAGGCGCAGGGTGCCATCACCGAGGGCCTGCTCGTAGCCGGCCTGGAGATAGAGGTGGCGCACACTGGACACGTTGAGGTCCTGCAGGTCGGTGGCGGCGAGGCGGGTCGTGCTGAGGCCGGCGTAGAAGCTGCCGGGCACGCGGTACATCACGCCGAGGTCGGCGTCGATGGTGGTTCCGCTCTTGGAGTTCTGGGGAATGACGGCGTCGCCGTCGTCGATGTAAATCCACTCGTTGCCAAGGGTTTTGCCCATGTAGTTGGCCGCGAGACCGACGCTCAGGATGCCGCCGTTGGCGTCCGGCTCCATGTGGTAGGCATACGCCAACTTGACAACGGTGTTCTGCTCCTGACCGAGCTCATCCTGGAAGAAGCTCAGGCCGATGCCTCCGGGGATGAAGCCGGGCTTGCCACTGTACTGGAACAGGGCCGTGGTCGGGCTGAGGTCCAGACCGCTCCACTGGTTGCGGTAGAACGCATTGACGTACTGCAGGCGCTCCGCACCGGCGAAGGCCGGGTTGAAGGACAGGCGGTCCTGGTAAAACTGCGTGAGCTGGGGGTCCTGTTGGGCCGTGGCGACGGTGCTGAACAGGAGGACAGACAGAGCGAGCAGAAGGCGGTTCATTCCAAACAGCTGATTTTCAAACGGTTCCTTGCATGGGTCACCCGAGGGTGAGCGGCTAATATACCCAAAATGCTGCAGCTTGCGCCTGCAAACCCGATTATCCAAGCTTCATCGTGGATTTCGTGTGAATAGGTTGAAAATCAGCCTTTCACGCAGGAGGCTGTTGCCGGGGCGCCCTGAGTTTCAGGGGGTCAGGCCAGCTTCTGCTGGGTCCGCCACCACCGGTCCGGCAGGGTGCCCGCGGCGGCCGCCTGGTAGTCCTCGTACGAGCAGGGGACAAGCAGGAGGCGGCCTTTGCGATTGCCAGCCCCGGGCGTGGGGATGTCCATCCACCAACGGTCGCTGCGGGGGCTCTTGTAGAACACGACTTCGTGCTCGGCATCGTCGAGGACGACCCGGTACTGCAGGTAGTCGTCGGTGGATCCTCGGGGGTGGTCGCCGATGCGGTGCATGACGCCTTCGAGAAAGCACCAGATGGCCTCGGCCACGAGTTGGCCTCCGCGCCCATCCCCGTCGCGGGAGGGGTCGTGCTCGAAGAAGCCGATGGCGCTGAGTCGGTCGCTGTAGCCGGCGTACCGGCTGAGCTGGCAGAACTCTTCTCCGGTCAGGCCGTTGGTCTGGACGGACGGGCTGGCTGGGTGGTCGGCGACGCGGACGGCCCCGAGGTCAAAGGTCACGAGGTCCGCATCGCGCAGCAGGGGCTCGGCCTGGGCCATGTCGGCGCGCAATCGGCCGAGGCGCACGGCGTCGAAGTGCATCCGTTCCATGAGCTGGAGGGTGTCGCCGTCGGTGCGGTAGCGCTGGTGTCCGAGGTGGGTCAGGTCGAAGAGGTGGCCGCCCTCGGGCAGGATGAGGGCGTTGAGCCAATTGCGGCCGTCGATCTCCTGCGGGTCGCCCCCGAAGTCGAGGGTGGAGTCGACGTTGACGACGTTGATGGGCCGTTCCTGTCGGG
>WTID01000086.1 GCA_011522855.1 Flavobacteriales bacterium | reverse complement strand
CCTCTCCCCTCGCCACAGAACAGGCCCTGCCGGCCCCCTGCTCCCCCATCCGGGAGATCGTCCACCTTGATGGGCGCAACCGCATCGTCCTCGGTTGTGCCACCTCCCTCGAAGCCATGAGCACCGACCCGGCAGACGGCGCCCTGCCCATCTGGAGCCTGGCGGCCCCACTCAGCGCTCAAACGGGAGGGCTCCAGTTTCTCCGGC
The DNA here is from genome assembly GCA_011522855.1 of Flavobacteriales bacterium. Taxonomy (GTDB): domain Bacteria; phylum Bacteroidota; class Bacteroidia; order Flavobacteriales_D; family Sanyastnellaceae; genus UBA8752. The sequence goes on along the minus strand of WTID01000086.1, from coordinate 3,887 downwards.
GCACGCCAGCGGAATGGACCACGTCCGCCTGGGCCATGGTGGGATGGCCGGACCGGGTCCAATGGGTGGATGCCGACGGCCAGGTTCAGAAGACATGGGGCCTGGAAACGGAGGAAACCCTCATCGATGCCGGGGTCATCGATGGCCGGATGATCCTGTTGGCTCGGACCGCGACCAACGAACTGCGCTTGATTCGGTGCAACCTTGACAATGGGGCCCGCATCGCCTCGATCACCTGGACCCCAGAGGCTCCGGGGTCGACGGGACCCGCCGGAAATGCTTGGCTGCTCAACGTGGAAGGAGACGCCGCCGGGTTGGAACACGACGGAACCTGGCGCCGGTGGTTCATCGAACCGGACGGCAACACAGGTCTGTCCACGGGCGAGGCCCCGGGGTCCGGAGAGGTCCTCTCAGCGGGCATCCTGGAGAACGGCACGTCCTGGGTGGCCCGGGACGGGACCCGGCTTCTGCAAGAGCCCCTCCTCCACCTGGGATCACCGGCACACCGCATCGAGGAGGACCGCGCCACAGGCCTCTATTGGCTCCTCCATTCCGATGCGGATGAAAGCCTCCTGACCTGGGATGCCGTGGAGGCGTCCACAGGCACGCCCATCTTCCTCGCAACTCCTGGTCCCACATCCGCCCCTGGATCAGGGAGTGTGGCACACAATCGACCAGGACCTCCTTGACAACTTATGGACCACTTTGAGCATTTTATGTTCGGCATTTCTTGCTTTGTATTCCATGTCGGACATGCTCAAGTTCCCCCAGGACGACCCTGATTTCAATGTGGCCCTCAGCATGAGCCTCGTGCTCTTCGGCTTTGATGGAAACCAACTCCAGCTCCTCCTTGCCAGGAGCCAACGCGCGCCTTACGAAGGCGCCCTTTTCCTGCCCAGCCGGTACCTCGAGGCACAAGACGAATTGGCCCTCAGTTCGCGGAGCATGTTTCATGGCCTCTTCGGCTATGATGATCCGGAAATCATCGAGCAGCTGAAGGCCTTCGGGGGCGTGTTCCGCCACCCCATGGGCCGGGTGGTCAATGTGGCCTTTTACGCCCTTGTCCGCAAGGAAGATTTCTTGGCTGAGAAATGGGAATCCCATGGCATGCAATGGGTGCCCATTGACCGGGTTCCCGATCTGGCTTTCGACCACAACGAGGTGGTCACCTATGCCCGGGAACGCCTCAAGCGTCGGGTCAAGCGGCGTCCGGTGGGATTCCACCTCCTGCCGTCCGAGTTCACGTTGGGCCAGCTCCAGTCCCTTTACGAACAGGCACTCGGCAAGACCTTCGACAAGCGAAACTTCCGAAAAAAGTTGTTCAAGAGTCCGCTTCTCACCGACCTCGACAAAAAGGCATCAGGTGGCGAAAAGGGACAGCACAAGGGCAGCCGACTCTACACCTTCGACCGCGACCGCTACCAGCGGATGAAGAGCGAGGGCTACGACTTCCTCTTCTGATCGGGATTCGGTCCGCTCAGAGCCCGAATTCGGCCTTCAGGGCCTCCACGCAATCCAAGGCTTCCCACGGGAACAGGCGCACCTCACGGGTGACCGTCTCGCCGTTGGCCGCCCGGAACGTCTTGGTGACCGTCTCGGTCTGGCGGCCCATGTGACCGTAGGCAGCCGACTCCGTGTAAATCGGCGTCCGCAGGGCAAACCGTTGCTCGATCGCGTACGGGCGCATCGGGAAAATCGAGGCGATGCGCTCGGCAATCTCTCCATCGGACACGCCCACCTTGCCGGTGCCATACGTGTTGACATACAGACCCACGGGGTCAGCCACCCCGATGGCGTAGGCCACCTGCACGAGCACCTCATCGCACACCCCGGCCGCCACGAGATTCTTGGCCGCATGGCGCGTCGCATACGCCGCACTGCGGTCCACCTTGGACGGATCCTTGCCACTGAAGGCTCCACCACCGTGGGCACCTCGGCCACCATAGGTGTCCACGATGATCTTGCGGCCGGTCAATCCGGTGTCCCCATGGGGGCCTCCGATGACGAACTTGCCGGTCGGGTTGACGTGCAGCTTGTGGTCGCCCTTGAACAGGGCCTGGACGCGCTCCGGGCAATCCGCGAGGACCCGAGGAATGAGAATCTCGGCGACATCCTTCTTGATCCGGGCGAGCATGGCGGCCTCATCGGCATCGAAATCATCGTGCTGCGTCGACACCACGATGGCCTCCACCCGCAGGGGCATGTGATCATCGGCGTACTCGATCGTGACCTGGCTCTTGCTGTCCGGACGCAGATAGCCCATCTGGTCGCCCTCCCGGCGCAACTCGGCGAGCACCTTGAGCAGGCGATGGCTCAAATCGAGCGGCAGCGGCATGTAGTCGTCCGTCTCCCGGCAGGCGTAACCGAACATCATCCCCTGGTCACCGGCCCCCTGTTCCTCGGGAGCCGCCCGCTCGACCCCCTGGTTGATGTCGGGGCTCTGCTCGTGGATCGCGCTCAAGACGCCACAGCTCGCGGCATCGAACATGTACTCACTTTTGGTGTAACCGATGCGCCGGATGGTCTCCCGGGCGATCTCCTGGACATCGAGGTAGGCTTGGCTCTTGACCTCACCGGCGAGCACGACCTGTCCCGTGGTCACCAGCGTCTCACACGCCACCTTGGATTGGGGGTCAAACGCGAGGAAGTGGTCAATCAGGGCATCAGAAATCTGGTCGGCCACCTTGTCGGGGTGGCCTTCGCTGACGGACTCGGAGGTGAAGAAATAGGACATGTTGGCTGTGTTGGGGTCACCAATGGCGACCATCCGAGCCGCGAAGATGCTAACTTTGCTTCGCTTATCGCGAAAGACGGAGGGATCGGCCCGATGATGTCTTGGCAACCCGTGAAATGAGGGCGGGTGCCAAATCCGACCCCGGCTTCGGCCGAGGAAAGATGAGCCAGTGGAACCATCAGGTCCCACCCGCTTTCGCGCATGGCCATTGAACACATGCGCACGTCCATCACCACCGCATCCGCAGACCGCATCCTCGTCCTCGACGGGGCCATGGGCAGCCTCATCCAGGGATACCGACTCGGGGAGACCGACTTCCGGGGCGACCGGTTCGCCGACCACCCGTCTCCGTTGAAGGGAAACAACGACCTGCTCGCCCTCACGCGCCCCGATGTCCTTCGGGAAATCCACGACGCCTATTTCGAGGCGGGCGCCGACATCGCCGAGACCAACACCTTCAGCTCGACCACCATCGCGCAGGCCGACTACGGACTGGAGTCGGCCGTGTACGACCTCAACTTCGCCTCTGCACGGGTCGCGCGGGAGGCCGCGGACGCCTGGACCGCCAAGACCCCGGACCAACCGCGCTTCGTCGCGGGCTCCGTGGGCCCCACCAACCGGACGGCCAGCATCAGCCCGGACGTCAACGACCCCGGCTACCGCGCCGTCACCTTCCAGGACCTCGTCGCGGCCTACACCGGCCAGATGGTCGCCTTGATCGATGGTGGGGTCGACGCCCTCCTCATCGAGACGGTGTTCGATACGCTCAACGCCAAGGCCGCCCTGTTCGCCGCCGAAGAGGCCTTTGACCAGACCGGCCAGCGTTTACCCATCATGGTCAGCGGCACCATCACGGACGCCTCAGGCCGCACCCTCAGCGGGCAAACTGCCGAGGCCTTCTGGGTCTCCATGAGCCACGCCCCCTTGTTCTCCATTGGCCTGAATTGCGCCCTCGGCGCGGCCCAGCTCACCCCCCACCTCGAGGCCCTGTCCAATGTGGCCACCTGTGGCATCTCCGCCCACCCGAACGCCGGCCTGCCCAATGAAATGGGCGAGTACGACCAGGGACCGGCCGACATGGCGGCGCAACTGGAGACGTTCCTCGACAAGGGGCTCGTCAATGTGCTCGGCGGTTGCTGCGGCACCACCCCGG
>WTID01000269.1 GCA_011522855.1 Flavobacteriales bacterium | reverse complement strand
TCATCAAGGAGCACCAGCCGCGGTACAACATCGAGCTGAAGGACGACAAGACCTACCCGTCCATCGTCATCCGCAAGGAACGGTTCCCCCGGATCCATTCGACCCGCAACATCATTCAGAACGGATCGGAGTATTTCGGGCCGTATGCATCGGCCAAGACCATGCACGCCGTGCTCGACATCGTGCGCAAACTGCATCCGATTCGAACCTGCAAATACGACCTGAGCCAAAAGAACATCGACGCGGGCAAATTCCGGACGTGCCTCGAGTACGACATGGGCAACTGCAAGGCCCCGTGCGTCGGCAAGCAGAACCAGGAGGATTACGACGAGGGCGTGGACGCCATCCGCACCATCCTCCGCGGCAACCTCAAGGACCTCATCAGGACTTACGACAAGGCGATGAAGGACGCCTCGGCCGCCTTCGCCTTCGAAGAGGCCGAAACGCACAAGCGCAAAAAGATGGCGTTGGAGAAATTCCAGGCCAAGAGCAGCGTGGTCAATCCCAGCATCCACGACGTGGAGGTCTACAGCGTGGTCAGCGACCCAGCGGCCGGCTACGTCAACTTCATGAAGATCATGGACGGCGGCATCGTCCACGGCCAGACCATCGAGCTTCGGAAACGGCTCGACGAGACCGATCAGGAACTGCTCGAATACGGCATCCTCGAGTTCCGCCGCCGCGCCCAGCTGCACAGCAGCGAGATCTTCACCAGCATTCCCGTCCGGCCCATCGTGGAGGACGTCAAATGGCACGTCCCCCAACGCGGAGACAAGAAGCGACTCATCGAGCTGTCCGAGCGCAACGCCAAGTACACCATGCTCGACCGCCGCAAGCAACAGGAGCAAGTGGACCCAGAAGCGGCCCAGAACCGCGTCATGGAAACCCTGCAGAAGGACCTCCACCTCAAGGAGCTCCCCGTGCACATTGAGTGTTTCGACAACTCGAACATCCAAGGCACGCACCCCGCTTCGGCCTGCGTGGTCTTCAAAAAAGCCAAGCCGTCCAAGGCGGACTACCGGAAGTTCAACATCAAGACGGTCGACGGGCCGGATGACTTCGCCTCCATGGCCGAGGTCGTCCACCGCCGGTACAAGCGCCTCGTGGACGAAGGCGAACCGCTCCCCCAGCTCATCATCGTGGACGGAGGGAAGGGCCAATTGTCCAGTGCGGTCGGGGCCCTCGAAGGGTTGGGGCTCATGGGCAAGGTGGCCATCATCGGCATCGCCAAGCGGTTGGAGGAGCTCTATTTTCCGGGGGACAGCATTCCGCTCCACCTCGACAAGCGGTCCGAATCGCTCAAGCTCATCCAACGCATGCGCGACGAAGCCCACCGCTTCTCGCTGTCCCACCACCGCAAACGCCGGAGCGCCGCCGCCCTGCACAGCGCATTGGATGACATTCCTGGCGTGGGGCCCGCCACGCGGCGCAAACTGATGGGTGAGTTCGGCACGGTCGACGCCATCAAGACCGCAGAAGAAGACGCCTTGCTCAAAGTGGTCAACCTGCGGGTGGCCCAGGCCATCCGGGCTTGGGCCTCAGAAGAGGAAACGGAAAATTGATTCGGGCTCAGCCTTGAATCCAACGCCGGGTGGTCCGGCCCTTGGGAGTCTGCACACTGATGAGGAATGCTCCGGGGCGGACGTCCGTCAGCCGGAACCGCTGCACCCCTTGGGGCACCTCGACCTGCTGGACGCTCCTTCCGAGGAGATCGAGAAGCTCCAGCCGCGTTCCTGCAGGACACGCGGCCCCGAATTGAAGCTCGGCTCCATTCTCGATCGGCAACAGGGCCAAGTCCAGAACATTGGCCGTCACATCCGCAACGTTGGCAGCCCCTGGCAACCGGAAAACGTGGTCAGCGAGGTTGTTGCAGACCAGAATGGCTTCGGCATCCTCACCGTGATTGATGAGACCGGACCCCACAGTCAGCAAATTGAAGAACCCAAGCACGTCTGCCTCCACATCGAGGATGAGCATTCCATTCTCGATGGAGGCCGCCACTTCCGTTTCTCCGGGATAATGGTTGTCGTCCCCCAACGCATGGATTTCCAAAGTGGCATCCGCCGTCCCTCCTTCCAGGGCGACAAAACGGTATCCAGCCGCCCAGCCCCAATGCATGCTCGGAACCTGCGGGGCCAGCGGGTGATCCGCCGGCCAAGACGCGGGGTCCGCATGGTTGTTGTCTGGGTCGATGCCCACGTGGAATTTCAAGGCTTCGACATTGTTCACCCCCGAAACACTGCCCAAGGCGTGCAGCCCATCGGTGAAGCCGTCAGCCAGCACATAAGCCTCCGGAATGGCGGTCTCCTGTCCTCCATCATGGATGACGGTGAACATGCTGAGATAATACTCGAGGCGGTCGATTTCCACGGTTTCCCCGGCCGGCGTCTCCACGACCAGAGGCTCCATGACCTCTGCCTGACCCACCCGGTGATCAATCCGGAGCGCAACATTGGTCTGTGCCGGAAGCACGTGAGCCGTGACCGTGGCAACAAACAGAACAAGGGCAGAACGCAAGGAAGTCATCAGCTTAAAGATAACCATTTCTGCCGGGGTTAGTTTTGCGCCATGGACGCGGAACGCACGGAAATCGGCACGTTGGGAGAATTCGGACTCATCGCCGAACTGACCAAAGGCCTCGAAAACACGCAGGACAGCACGCAACTCGGTGTGGGGGATGACGCCGCCGTCCTCTCACCCTCAGCCGGACACCGCACCCTGGTCAGCACCGACCTCCTGTGTGAGGGCATCCACTTCGACCTCACCTACGCCCCCCTCAAGCACTTGGGATACAAAGCCGTGGTGGTCAACCTCAGCGACATCTGCGCCATGAACGGCACCCCCCGCCAAATCGTGGTCGGCCTCGGCCTGTCCAACCGGTTCAGCGTGGAGGCGGTCAAGGAGCTGTATGACGGCATGCGCCTGGCCTGCACCCGCTATGGCGTGGACCTTGTCGGCGGAGACACCACCAGCTCCCGGGCGGGCCTGACCCTGGCCGTGACCGCCATCGGCGATGTCCCCGAGGACCGTGTCGTGCTGCGCGGCGGCGCCCAGGATGGGCACCTGCTTGTCGTCAGCGGCGAACTCGGCAGCGCCTACATGGGGCTCCAGATCCTCGAGCGCGAAAAGCTCGTCTTCAAGGAAGCACCCGGGGCCCAGCCCGACCTCACCGGCCACGAAGAACTGCTCGAACGCCAGCTCAAGCCCGAGGCCCGCAAGGATGTGGTGGACGAGCTCGCCAAGCTCGAGATCGTGCCGTCCGCCATGATCGACATCTCCGACGGCCTGGCGTCCGAAGCCCTGCACATCGCCGCCCAGAGCGGGTGCGGTGTCAAGGTCTACGAGGACAAGATTCCCATGTCCGAGAAGATGTACGAGACCGCCCGGGAGTTCAATCTGGACCCGACCCTTTGCGCCCTCAGCGGCGGCGAGGACTACGAGCTGCTCTTCACCGTGCCGCAGGATCGGTTCGAGGACATCCGGAACCACCCGATGTTCTCCATCGTCGGCCACATGACCGCCGATGCGGGCGAGCGCACGCTGGTCACCCGAAACGGCATGGAGGCCGAACTGAAGGCTCAGGGGTGGGACGGCCTGCAGCCGGACGCCTGACCCAGCGCCCACGCCTGCGCATTTCACGTTCGTTATTTAGAATCGGTCCGAATAGCGGCGTTACCTTTGCACACCATCCCCTGAAAGGGGGATTTTGCCCCGTCACGTAGACCGCATGATCACCGTTCACGAGAATGCCCGAGACCAGGTCCGCCGCCTGATGGCCGAGGAAGGTTGCCCCGAGGGCAGCTTCGTCCGCGTTGGCGTCAAGGGCGGGGGCTGCAGCGGCCTGATGTACGAATTGACCTTCGACCACAAGGAGCAGGAGGGCGACCAGAAGTTTGAGGACAATGGAGTCACCGTCGTGGTGGACCGGAAGAGCTTCCTCTACCTCGTCGGCACCGAACTGCAGTATTCCGGAGGCCTCAACGGCAAGGGCTTCGTGTTCCACAATCCCAACGCCAACCGAACCTGTGGCTGCGGGGAGAGTTTCTCCATCTGAAGACCGCACGATGAGCGCCGCAGAAGAGAATCCCCTGTTGGACGAATTCACCCGGAAGGAGTACGAATTCGGATTCACCACGGACATCGAGGCCGACAA
>WTID01000069.1 GCA_011522855.1 Flavobacteriales bacterium | reverse complement strand
GCCGAAGGCGATGCTGAAGACCAGCAGGGTGCTCGGCTTGAGCGCGATGCCGAAGAAGCCCATCACGGCGGCCGTGAAGATGAGCGGCACGAGGTTGGGCAGCAGGCTGATGGCCACCATGCGCGCGCTGCGGAACAGGATGGACATCACCGTGGCGATGACGAGCACGGCGAGGGCCAGCGACACGAAGAGGTTCTTGACCAGGTAGGTGGTGCCCTCCACGAAGACGACGCTTGTGCCGGTCAGCGTCACCTTGTGGTCCTCCGGGGGGAAGATGCTGTCGATGCGCAGGCGGAGGCGGTCGGTCAGCTCCCCCATCTCCCGGGTGCCGATGTCGGCCACCTGGGCGGTCACGCGGATGGTCGTCTTGGCGGAATCGACGAAGCGGCCCCCGCCTTCGATGCCTGGGCCACTCGTGCCCGTCAGATAGGGGCCCATGAAGCTCTGCTCCCGGCGGGTCGGGAGGGCATAGCGCGAGGGATTGCCCCGGAAGAAGCCCTGTTTGGCCAGCTTCAGACCGTCCACGAGGGACACCGAACGGGACAGTTGAGGCTCCTCGGACAGCACGCGCTGCAGCCGTTCGACCTTCTTCAGGAAGGCGAGCTGGGTGACGCGGCCGGGCTTGTCCGTCTCGATCATCACCTCGAAGGGCATCACCCCTCCGAAGCGGTCCTCGAACCAGTGGAGGTCCATGAGGATGGCGTCCTCCTGCGGCAGGTCTCCCGCCACGTTGCCGGTCACCTTCATGAGCGAGATGCCGATGCCACCCAGCACCAGCACGCCGGCCGTCACGAGGTACACCGCGCGGCGGTGGTGACTGACCATCCGCTCGAGGCGGTGCACCACGAGGTAGACCCATCGCCGGTCGAGGTGACGCACGTGGCGCCGGCGCGGAGGCGGAAGCCAGCTGAAGAGGGCCGGGATGATCAGCAGCGAGATGCAGAACATCGCCAGGATGTTGACCGAGGCGATGACCCCGAACTGCTGGAGCACATCGCTGGTGGTGAACATGAAGGCCGCGAAACCGAGCGCCGTCGTGGCGTTCGTCATGAACGTGGCGTTGCCCACCTTTCGGACCATCCGCGTCAGGGCGAGCGCCTTGTTGCCGTGGCGCTTGTATTCCGCGTGGTACTTGTTGAGCAGGTAGATGCAATTGGGCACCCCGATCACGATCATGAGCGGGGGGATGAGCCCCATCAATGCCGTGAGCTTGTAATCAAACAGGACGATGCTGCCCAGGGACCAGACCACCCCCGTGCCCACGACGAGCATGCAGACGGCCATGACCACCACGTTGCGGAAGAACAAGAGCAGCAGCAAGGCGGTCACGATGGCGGCCAAGGCGATGAAGAGCCCCAGCTCGCGCTTGATCTTGGTCGTGACCTCCGTGCGGATGTAGGGCAAGCCCGACACGTGGACATCGACTCCGGTCTGCGCCTCGAACCGTTCCACCTCCTCCACGAGGAGCTCCACACTGCGCCCGCGATTCTCCGAATTGAAGAGCGGCGCATTGACGTAGATCATCTGGATGGTGGCCCCGCTCTCCGTGTGCAGGAAGCCGTCATAGAACGGCAAGGATCGCAGGCGATCGAGCGTGCTGTCGAGGGTGGCCTGATCCGCGGGCATCGACCCGAACACCGGCTCCATCACGAAGGACTTCGGGTCGTCCACCCGAACGAGTTCCACCGCCGTCCGGAAGCCGAAAACGCTGTCGACCACGTGAACCTCCCAAGGGGTGCCATCGGGCTTCAGGCTGTCCACCGGCACCTGCACCGCACGAAGCACGGAATCGAGGTCCCACCAGGCCCGAAAGACCTCGAGGCTGTCGAGCCGGCCGTCCTCGATGCCGAGGGCGACCACGTTGCCCTCTTCCCCGAATTCCTCGAGGAAATCGTGGTAGGCCACGAGGGCCGGATCGTCATCGGGAAGGAGCCCGCCGAACTTGTAGCGGATGCCCAGCTCGTCGATCCGCGTGGCCATACCCGCCGTGACCACCGCGAGGGCAATCAGGATGGGGAGGCGTCCCCTCAGGATGATGGTTGCGAGCCGGGACCACATTGGGAGGCGGCAAAGGAAAGGCACAAGGCACGAATCGGGGGTGCGGGCCTGCGTGGGCCGGGTTACCTTCGCAGTCCAACCGTTCGCAACCCATGAACCAGTACGACCTCGTGGTCATCGGCGCCGGCCCCGGCGGATATGTGGCCGCCATCCGCGGCGCCCAACTCGGATACAAGACGGCGCTCATCGAGAAGCGCGGCACCCTCGGCGGCACCTGCCTCAACGTGGGCTGCATTCCGTCCAAGGCCCTGCTCGACAGCTCGGAGCACTACCTCAAGGCGAGCAAGGAATTCGAGGTGCACGGCATCAAGACCGGCGGACTCGAGATCGATTTCCCGCGCATGATTGCCCGCAAGCAGGAGGTCGTGGACCAAACCGTCGCCGGCGTGGACTTCCTGATGGAGAAGAACGGCATCACCGTCCTCAACGGATTCGGCTCCTTTGTCGACGCCCACACCCTCGAGGTCAAGAAGGACGGCGGTGAAACGGAGCAGATCAAGGCCGACCGCATCCTGATTGCCACCGGCAGCGAACCGGCCAGCTTGCCCTTCATCCAACTCGATGGGGACCGCGTCATCACCTCCACCGAGGCGTTGGAATTGCCGGCCCTGCCCGAGCGCATGGTCATCATCGGTGGCGGGGTCATCGGCCTCGAGCTCGGCTCGGTCTACGCCCGCCTCGGCACCGAGGTCCACGTGGTGGAGTACCAGAACGCCATCATCCCGACCATGGACCGCACGATGGGCAAGGAGCTCCAGCGCGCCATGAAGAAGATCGGCGTCAAGTTCCACCTCAGCCATGGCGTGAAGGAGGTGGTCAATGCCGGCGACAAGGCCATCGTCAAGGCCGACAACAAGAAGGGCGAGGAAGTCACCTGGGAAGCGGACTACTGCCTCGTGGCGGTGGGCCGCAAGCCCTACACCGAGGGACTGGGGTTGGACAAGGTCGGCATCGCCCTCGATGACCGCGGCCGCGTGGAGGTGGATGGCCACCTGCGCACCGCCCACCCGCACATCTACGCCATCGGCGACGTGGTGAAGGGGGCCATGCTCGCCCACAAGGCCGAGGAGGAGGGCATCTACGCCGTCGAGCACATGGCCGGCCAGAAGCCGCACCTCGACCACAACCTCATCCCCGGCGTGGTCTACACGTGGCCCGAGGTGGCCGCCGTGGGCCAGACCGAGGAGCAGCTCAAGGCCGATGGCATCGCCTACAAGACGGGCAGCTTCCCGTTCAAGGCCTCGGGCCGCGCCCGCGCCTCCATGGACACCGACGGCGTGGTCAAGGTCCTCGCCCACCAGGAGACCGACGAGATCCTGGGGGTGCACATCTGCGGCCCCCGCGCTGCGGACATGATCGCCGAGGCCGTGGTCGCGATGGAGTACCGCGCCTCCGCCGAGGACATCGCCCGCATGAGCCACGCCCATCCCACCTTCACGGAAGCCGTCAAGGAGGCCGCCCTGGCCGCCACCGGCGACCGCGCGCTGCACATCTGACCGGGCGAGCGAACCCGGCCGCAGTGGGGTTGTTCCCCCTGCGACACCGCATTGGCACACACAATGAAGACCGGCATCCTCCTGATCAACCTCGGCACCCCGGACAACCCCGGGCCCGGTGCCGTCGGACGCTACCTCACGGAATTCCTGTCCGACGGGCGCGTCATCGACATCCCCTGGCTGCCCCGCCAAATCCTGGTGCGCGGCATCATCTCTCCGCTGCGCCGCTTCCGGAGCTCCCGCGAATACAAGAAGGTCTGGACCGAGGACGGATCGCCCCTGCTGCTGCACGGGTTGGAGCTGACCCGCAAGGTGTCCGAGCGCTGCACCGCCCTGGCGGAGCAGCACCCGGAGCTCGGTGAGCTGCACGTGCACTTCGCGATGCGCTACCAGAATCCGGGCATGCCCAAGGTGCTCGAGGAGATGCGCCAATGCGGCTACGACCGCATCGTCATCCTGCCGCTCTACGCTCAGTACGCGTCGGCCACCACCGGCAGCACGCTCGAGGAGGCCATGCGCCTCATCTCGAAGTGGTACGTCATCCCCGAGGTGCGCATGGTCAGCCAATACTGGGACGACGAGGGCTACCTCTCCTGCTT
>WTID01000104.1 GCA_011522855.1 Flavobacteriales bacterium | reverse complement strand
CCAGTGACCTTTCGCGTGTGAGGCGAACGCTCTGAACCAACTGAGCTAATTGCCCAAAAAGGGACGGCGAAGATACACCGCATCATCCTCTCTTCCATTCAGCTCTGTCCAAACCGCTTCAAGCGGCTTCAGAGGGCATGGACACTCATTCCCTTGATTTGCGTTTTAATTATGATTATATTTATGTACGTCTAAACTATATGTCCTTTCGTCGAAAGGCAATCTTGTCCAGCATGACGCTCAGCGATCTCCTCAATCTCCTTTCGTTTTTCATGCAGCCCGTCACGAAGGCCAGTTTGGCCTATGACCTCAATGGGGACGGCATCATCACGACGTCCGACCTCATCCTGCTTCTCGGCCAGCTCGGCTGAGATCCTGGTGCGCCCTGCAGGACTTGAACCCGCGACCCAGGGATTATGAGTCCCCTGCTCTAACCAACTGAGCTAAGAGCGCATCGCCGCCCTTCGGCGGACCGCACGAAAATAAGGAGGCCGGTCAGCCCAACCATTCGAACTCCAGTTCGCGCCGCTGCACATCGGCCCGGACCACCCGAACCCTCACCGGAGCACCCATGTGGATCTCCTGCCCGGAATGCAGGCCTACGAGGCACTGCCGCTCCGCATCGAGCGAGAACCGATCCGTCGAGATGTCACGGATGTCGACGTAGCCCTCGCATTTGTTCTCGTTGAGCTCCACGTAGACGGCCTTGCTGGAAATCCCATTGACCACGCCGTCGAACTCAGCTCCGAGCTGCGAACCGAGGAATTCCACTTGCTTGTACTTGATGCTGGCCCGCTCGGCCTCCGCCGCGCGCTTTTCCCGCTCGCTGCTGTGGGCGCAGGGGCCGTCCAGCTCGGCGGTGTCGAGGGCCGCGCCCCCATCGAGGTAGTGCTGCAGGCTGCGGTGCACCATCATGTCCGGGTAGCGCCGGATCGGCGAGGTGAAATGGGTGTAATGCTCAAAGGCGAGGCCGTAGTGGCCGATGTTGTCCGTGCTGTATTCGGCCTTGGCCATGGACCGGATGGCCATCTGCTTGACGATGCGTTCCTCGTCCTTTCCCTCGGCCATCTTCAGGAGTTGGCTGATGGCCCGGTGGGCCTGACCCGGCTCTGTGTCCGCCATCTTGTAGCCGAACTGGGCGACGAACTGGCGCAGCGACTTGAGCTTGGTCGGATCCGGTGCGTCGTGGATCCGGTAAACGGCTCCGGGCGGCCGTTGGCCCTTGCACCCGGCAATCCACTTGGCCACGCGGACATTGGCCAACAGCATGAAGTCTTCGATGAGCCGGTTGGCGTCGAGCATGCGCTTGATCACGACCTCCATGGGCTTTCCGTCGTCATCGAGGCGGAACCGGACTTCTTCGGTGTTGAAGTCGATGCCCCCCGCCTTGAACCGTCGGGCCCGCATCTTCCTCGCCAGCCGGTCAAGCCGCTGGACCTCATTGGCCAAATCGCCCTTCCCGCTCGCCAGCCGCTCCTGCGCCTCGGCATACGTGAACCGGCGATCGGAATGAATGACGGTGCGGCCAAACCACTCCTTCACGACCTGTCCGTCCTTGTCGAGTTCGAAGACAGCGCTGAATGCGTACCGGTCCTCGTTCGGACGGAGGGAGCAGAGGTTGTTGGACAGCACCTCGGGCAGCATCGGAATGGTCCGGTCGACGAGGTAGACGCTGGTGGCGCGCTCCACGGCCTCCTCCTCGATCCGGCTTCCGGGCCGCACGTAGTGGGTCACGTCGGCGATGTGCACACCCACTTCGAGGTGGCCGCTTTCGAGGTCCCGCACACTCAGGGCATCATCGAAATCCTTGGCGTCTTCGGGGTCAATGGTGAAGGTGGTGACGTCCCGCATGTCGCGGCGTCGCTGGATCTCTTTGGGGTCCAGCTCCTTGGGGATGGTCTCCGCCTCGGCTTCCACGTCCTCCGGGAAGTGGTAGGGCAGGCCAAACTCGAGCAGGATGGCGTGCATCTCCGCCTCGTGGACGCCCGGTGCGCCCAGCACTTCGACCACCTGGGCGATCGGGGGGTCATCGGGCGAGGCCCAGTCCTCGAGTCGGACAGCCACCTTCACGTCCGTCGGGGCATCGTGCAGGAAGCGGGCAGGAATGAGGAAGTCGCGGTGCAGGCGCTTGTCGGTGGGGATGCCGAAGGCGTAATCCTTCACGGGCTGCAGCATGACCACGTACAGCTCGCGGGCCCGCTTCACCACCCGGGCGACGTACGGCACCTTGCGCCGGCCACGGTTCATCCAGCCGACTTCCACGGTGTCCCCCCAGAAGGCGGTTCCCGTGTTGCCCTTGGGCAGCATGATGTCCTCAGATTCGCCGGGAACGCTCACGAACCCCTTGCCATACTTGGTGATCTGGATTGTGCCGGTGACCACATCGCCATGCTGGCGTTGTCCTCCTTCCTTTCGGCCCTGGCCGCGGCGTCGGTCGCCCCGTCCACCATCGCGGCCGGCCTTCTCAGGGAGCATGAAGCGGCCCTTGCCGACCTCCACGAGCACACCCTTGCCAGCCTGCTCGCGCATGAGCACATGCAGCATCTCCCGGATGTCCGTGTCGGCGATGCCCATGGTGCTGGCCACCTGTCGGGCGTTCAGCGGCCGACCCGGAAGCTTCCGGAAAATCTCCATGACGTCGCCGAGGTAGCGGCTGGCTCCGCTCAACCGCTGGCCGCCACCGCCCAACCCGTCGTGGCCAACCCTGCGGCCGCCCGACTTCTTCTTCCCTCCTCCTTTGCGTTTGCCGGCCATGGCCCAGACTGATTTTCAGGCAAGGTGGTGACCCCCGACGACGATTCGACGAGGAAAAACAACAGTTGTGACCGTTCCCTTGCGAACTTCCCGGTCCCATGTCCTCCGACCCCACATCCCAGACCCCGACCGGCTTGCAACGCTGGTTCCCCTTGGGATGGCGGGACCATGAGCTGCTCGACTCGGGGGGCGGCAGCAAGCTCGAGCGCTTCGGTGACCTCGTGCTCATCCGACCCGAGCCGCACGCCATCTGGGACCGCGGCCTGACCGAGTCGGAATGGCGCCGGGTCTCCGCGGCCGAATTCGTTCCCACGGGCCGAACCAAAGGCCATTGGGAACCCCACCAGAGCGTGCCGGACAACTGGGAGATCCGTTACCCCCTCACCGACGCGCACACCCTGCATTTCTCCCTCGAGCTGACCCGCTTCAAGCACGTCGGACTGTTCCCGGAGCAGGCCGCCAACTGGCGCTGGATGGCCGACCGCCTCGGTCCGGGGAAGCGCGTCCTGAACCTCTTCGCCTATACCGGAGGCGCCTCGCTTGCGGCCCGGGCGACCGGCGCCGAGGTGACCCACGTGGACGCCATCAAGCAAGTGGTCACCTGGACGCGGATGAACATGGAACTCTCCGGCCTGGACGGCATCCGGTGGTGCGTGGAGGATGCCCTCCGGTTCGTCCAGCGCGAATTGCGCCGGGGCAACACCTACGACCTCATCGTGATGGACCCGCCGGCCTGGGGCCTCGGGCCGAAGGGGGAGAAGTGGAAGCTCGAGGAGCAAGTCGGCCACCTCATCCGGTCCGCGGCAGGCATCGTGGCTCAGGGCGGATCCGTGATCATGAACACCTACTCCGGAATGAGCCCGTCCTCCCTCGAGAACTTCTGGCGCGCCGCCATGTCCGATGCCGCCGTTGAGGCGGGTGAACTGTGCCTGAGGAGTGGAACCGGACAGGTGTTGCCGACCGGCTCCCTCGTCCGCGTCACCCGCACCTGACCGGCCGCGGTCCGTACCTTCGGGGCATGCTGCGTTACCCGCCCCTGTCCGCCGAGAACTACATCCGCAACCGCGCCGCCTTTGCCGAGGCCCTGAGCCCCGGAGCGATGGCCTTGTTCAGTTCCAACGACGTCTACCCGACCAGCGCCGACGGCACCCTGCCCTTCCGGCAGGACTCCAACATGCTCCACCTCACCGGCGTGGACCAGGAGGAGACCGTGTTGCTCCTCTTCCCCGAAGCCCACAATCCCGCCGACCGGGAGATTCTGTTCGTCACCGAAACCAACGAGGAAATCGCCATCTGGGAAGGCGCCAAGCTGACCAAGGCTGAGGCCACCAACCAAACCGGCGTGAAGCAGGTTCAGTGGCTGTCCATGCTCGAGCGGACCATTCAGCGGCTTGTCACCGAGTGCAGCTGCTGCTACCTCCACCAGAACGAGCACACCCGGGCCA
>WTID01000151.1 GCA_011522855.1 Flavobacteriales bacterium | reverse complement strand
AGCATCGAGGCGGTGGACAAGCTGACCGGCCCGGCGATGGGCCGCCCGAAGAGCGCCACCTTCCGCACCTGCGATGTGGTCGGCCTCGACACTTTGGTCCATGTGGCCAATGGGGTCAAGGACAATTGCCCCGACGACGAGCGCAAGGCCGTCTTCGAGACGCCCGCCTTCGTGCAGCATCTGGTCGACAACGGCCACCTCGGCAGCAAATCCGGACAGGGCTTCTACAAGAAGACCAAGGTGGACGGCAAGAAGGCCATCCTCGGCCTCGACCTCGAGACACTCGAATACCGGCCGAAGCCCAAGGTCAAGTACGCCACCCTCGACGCCGCCAAGCCGGTGGACGACCTGGCCGCCCGGACCCGCATCCTGTATGACGGCAGCGACGAGGCCGGCACCTTCTACCGCCGCGTCTTCAGCGACGTGTTTGCCTACGTCACCCACCGCATCCCGGAGATCGCCGACGAGCCCTACCGCATCGACGACGCCCTGCGCGCCGGATTCGGCTGGGAGATGGGCGCCTTCGAGACCATGGACGCCATCGGCGTGGCCAAGGCGGTCGAGCAGTGTGAGGCCCACGGCCAGCAGGTCGCCCAGTGGGTGCATGACTTCCTCGCGGCCGGCCATGAGACCTTCTACACCGTGTCGGACGGCGTGCGCTCCTGCTACAACCCCGGCACAAAGGCCTACGAGGTCGTGCCCGGCCAGGAGGGCCGCATCAAGCTCGCCTGGCTCGGCGAGGACAAGGTGGTCTGGAAGAACAGCGGCGTGACGATCCACGACCTCGGCGACGGCATCCTCAACGTCGGCTTCCACACCAAGATGAACACCATCGGCGGGGAGATCCTGCAGGGGTTGAACCACGCGATGGACCTCGCGGAGGACGCGTCAACGCCGTGGCGCGGCATCGTCATCTCCAACGAGGGCGGCAACTTCTCCGCCGGCGCCAACGTGGGCATGGTCTTCATGCTCGCCGTGGAGCAGGAATACGAGGAGCTGGATTACGCCATCCGCATGTTCCAGAACACCGTGATGCGGGCGCGCTACTGCAGCGTGCCGGTCGTGGTGGCGACCCACCAGATGACCCTGGGCGGCGCCTGCGAACTCTCGATGCACGCCGACAAGGTGATCGCGCACGCCGAGACCTACATGGGCCTCGTGGAATTCGGGGTCGGCCTGATCCCGGGCGGCGCCGGCACGAAGGAGTTCGCCCTGCGCGCGTCCGATGAATACACCGACGGCGGCATCCGCCTCGAGGTGCTGCGCGAGCGGTTCCTCACCGTGGGCCAGGCCAAGGTGGCCACCAGCGCCTACGAGGCCTTCGACCTCGGGTACCTGCGCGAGGGCGTGGACGAGGTGGAGCTGGACCGCACCCGCCTGACGGCGCGGGCCAAGATCGCCGCGGCCGCCATGGCCGACGCCGGCTACGTCCCGCCGCGCGAGCGGACCGACATCACCGTGCTGGGCCAGGAGGGCCTCGGCATCGTGCACGTCGGCGCCCACAGCATGAAATCGGCCGGGTACATCTCCGAGCACGACCAGCACATTTCCGTCAAGCTCGGCACCGTCCTCTGCGGCGGCGACCTGAGCGCCCCGACCAAAGTGAGCGAGCGCTACCTGCTCGACATCGAGCGCAAAGCGTTTGCCGAACTCTGCCGCGAGCGCAAATCGCTGGAGCGCATGCAGAGCCTGATTCAAACCGGCAAGATCCTTCGCAACTGAGCCCTTCAACCCATTTGACATGATGCAAGACGCCTACATCATCGCCGGATCCCGCAGCGCGGTCGGCAAGGCCACCAAGGGCACCCTGCGCGACGTCCGTCCGGACGACCTCGCCGCCCAGGTCATTCGCCACCTCGTGGCTTCGCTGCCGGAATTCGACCCCAACCTCATCCACGACGTCATCGTCGGCAACGCCTCCCCCGAGGCCGAGCAGGGCCTCAACGTCGGCCGCCTCGTCTCGCTGATGGGGCTCGACACCGAAAAGGTGCCCGGGATGACCGTCAACCGCTACTGCTCCAGCGGACTGGAGACCATCGCCATCGCGACAGCCAAGATCCGGACCGGCATGCAGGAGCTGATCATCGCCGGCGGCACCGAAAGCATGTCGTGCATGCCGATGGGCGGCTGGCGCATCGTGCCCAATGCGCGGGTCGCCCAGGAGAATCCCGATTGGTACTGGGGCATGGGACTGACGGCCGAGGCGGTGGCCAACGACTTCAACGTGAGCCGCGAGGCCCAGGACGCCTTTGCCGTCCGCTCCCACGAGCGGGCCGCCGCCGCCATCGACAGCGGCCGGCTGCAGGCCGGCGTGGCGCCCATCGAATTCACGCGCGTCGACCTCGATGGCGACGGGAAGCGCCGCGAGACCGCAGTCCGCTTCGACACCGACGAGGGCGTTCGCCGCGGCACCTCCATGGAGGGGCTGGCCAAGCTGCGCCCGGTGTTTGCCGCCGGTGGCAGCGTGACGGCCGGCAACAGCTCGCAGACCTCCGACGGCGCCGCCTTCGTGATGGTCGCCTCCGAGCGCATGGTCAAGGAACTCGGCGTGGAGCCCATTGCCCGCCTCAAGTCCTACCACGTCGCCGCCCTCGAGCCGCGCATCATGGGCATGGGCCCGGTGCACGCCGTCCCGCCCGCGCTGGAGAAGGCCGGGCTGAAGAAAGGCGACATCGACCTCTGGGAGCTCAATGAAGCGTTTGCCAGCCAGAGCGTCGCCGTCTGCAACGAACTCGGACTCGACGAAGACAAAGTCAACGTGAACGGCGGCGCCATCGCCCTCGGTCACCCCCTCGGGTGCACCGGCGCGAAGCTGACCGTCCAGATCCTCAACGAACTCAAGGCCCGCGGCGGAAAGCACGGCGTGGTCACCATGTGCGTCGGCACCGGCCAAGGGGCCGCCGGCGTCATTGAAATGCTTTAAATCAAACTGTCATGACACAGAACCCCGACAGCCAGGCCGGCAAGGCCATCACCGGCGGAGAGTGGCTCATCCGCAAGACCGCCGCGAGCGACATCTTCATCCCCGAAGAGTGGAATGAGGAGCAGCGCATGATGAAGCAGATGACCGAGGACTTCATCGCCCAGAACGTGCACAACCAACTCGACGCCATCGACGACCAGCAGGAAGGCCTGATCGAGTCGCTGATGGAGAAGTCGGGCGAGCTCGGCCTCCTCGGCACGAGCGTCCCGGAAGAACTCGGCGGCATGGGCCTCGACTTCAAGACGACCATGCTCATCACCGAAGCCCTCGGCGACGGCCACGCGTTCAGCGTGAGCTTCTCCGCCCACACCGGCATCGGCACCCTGCCCATCCTCTACTACGGCAACGAGGAGCAGAAGAAGAAGTACGTGCCCGGCATGGCCAGCGGCGCCCTCAAGGGCTGCTACTGCCTGACCGAGCCCGGCAGCGGATCGGACGCCAACAGCGGCAAGACGACCGCCAAGCTGAGCGAGGACGGCAAGCACTACATCATCAACGGCCAGAAGATGTGGATCACCAACGGCGGATTTGCCGACGTGATGATCGTCTTTGCCAAGATTGACGACGACGAGAAGCTCACCGCGTTCATCGTGGACGGCGACTCCGAGGGCATCACCAAGAACCCCGAGGAGAAGAAGATGGGCATCAAGGGATCCTCCACCCGCCAGATCTTCTTCAACGACGTCAAGGTCCCGGTCGAGAACCTGCTCTACGAGCGCCAGAAGGGCTTCAAGATTGCGGTCAACATCCTCAACATCGGCCGCATCAAGCTCGGCGGCGCCGTGATCGGCGCCGCGAAGGGCGCGCTGACCGGCGGCGTGAAGTACGCCAACGAGCGCAACCAGTTCGGCCGGCCCATCTCCAAGTATGGCGCCATCCGCCACAAGCTGGCCCAGAGCGCCATCGAGATCTACGCCTGCGAGGCGGCCACCTACCGCGCCACCCAGAACATCGACGACGCCATCAAGGCGCTCGAGGCGGGCGGCATGGAGAAGGGCGAGGCGACGCTGAAGGGCATCGCCGACTTCGCCCCGGAGTGCGCCATGATGAAGGTCCTCGGATCGGAGGTGCTCGACCTGGTCATCGACGAGGCGGTCCAGATCCACGGCGGCATGGGCTACTCAGCCGAGACCCGCGTAGAGCGTGGCTACCGCGACGCCCGCATCAACCGGATTTTCGAAGGCACCAACGAGATCAACCGCATGTTGACGGTGGACATGATCCT
>WTID01000258.1 GCA_011522855.1 Flavobacteriales bacterium | reverse complement strand
TCACGGGTGTGGAGATGTTCCGCAAGATCCTCGACCGCGGTGAGGCTGGCGACAATGTTGGTCTGCTCCTCCGTGGCATCGACAAGAAGGACATCAAGCGCGGCATGGTGATTGCCAAGCCGGGCACTGTGACCCCGCACAGCAAGTTCAAGGCTGAGGTGTACATCCTGAAGAAGGAAGAAGGCGGCCGCCACACTCCCTTCCACAACAAGTACCGTCCCCAGTTCTACTTCCGCACCACCGACGTGACCGGCGAGATTCAACTCGACGCTGGACGCGAGATGGTGATGCCCGGCGACAATGTGACCATCACTGTGGAGCTGATCTACGGTGTGGCCATGTCCCCCGGTCTGCGTTTCGCCATCCGTGAGGGTGGCCGCACCGTGGGCGCTGGTCAGGTGACCGAGCTGCTCAGCTGAGCATCGAGGGTCTGAACCCAACTGAAATCAAGGGGAAAGAAGGTGCCCAATTGGGGCATCTTCTTTCGCCGTCTACGGGCATAGCTCAATTGGTAGAGTAGCGGTCTCCAAAACCGTTGGTTGCAGGTTCGAGTCCTGCTGCCCGTGCAAAAAACAAAGAACCCCTATGGCAAACGTCATCGAATACGTCAAGGACAGCTACGCCGAGCTGGTGGAGCGCGTGACCTGGCCCGGACCGAAGCAGCTGCAGGAGGCCTCCGTACTGGTCTTCATCGCGTCCCTGCTCATCGCAGGAATCGTGTTCGCCATGGATTGGGTCTTCGGAGTCAATTCATCCGAGAGCATCTGGCAGGGTGTCATCGGGCTGATCTACACCTACGTCATTTGAGCCCTACAAGGACCATGAGCGAGATCGACAAGAAATGGTACGTGGTGCGCGCCATCGGCGGGCAGGAGAACAAGGCCAAGGATTTCCTTGAGTCCGAGATCTCTGCGGCCGGCTTGTCCGATTACGTCGGGCAGATCCTGATCCCGACGGAAAAGGTGTTGCAGATCCGCAACGGCAAGAAGGTCACCAAGGAGCGCAACCACTTCCCGGGCTATGTGTTCGTGGAGTGTGCCCTGGTGGGCGAGGTGCCCCATGTCATTCGGAACACACCGAGCGTCATCGGTTTCCTGGGTGCTGAAAAGCGGGGAGACCCTCTTCCGTTGAGGGCCAACGAGGTGAGCCGCATGCTCGGCCGTGTGGACGAATTGGCGGAGAGCGAGGAGGAATTGGCCATCCCCTACAAAGTGGGCGAGGTGGTCAAGGTGGGCGACGGACCGTTCAACGGCTTCCATGGCACCATCGAGGAGATCAACGAAGAAAAGCGCAAGCTCAAGGTGATGGTGAAGATCTTCGGAAGGAAGACGCCCGTGGAACTGGGCTTCCTCCAAGTGGAGAAGGAATCCTGAGCGCTGAATCAATATCACTGAACCTGACAATCACCATATAAACCGGAACAGCCAGGACGTCCCGTGCCCTGTCCCAGAATGCTTCCCTGGACACTGCGGCCGACCTGTTCATCATAAACAATAGATCCATGGCTAAAGAAGTCGCCAAAATGGTCAAACTGCAAGTGAGGGGTGGCGCTGCCAATCCCTCACCGCCGGTTGGTCCTGCACTCGGTGCGGCAGGTGTGAACATCATGGAATTTTGCAAGCAGTTCAATGGGCGTACCCAGGACAAGGCAGGCAAGGTTCTTCCGGTGGTCATCACCGTCTACAATGACAAGTCTTTTGACTTCATCATCAAGACACCGCCCGCTGCAGTGCAACTCATGGAAGCCGCCAAAATCAAGAAGGGTTCTTCGGAATCCAACCGACAGAAGGTGGGCAAAGTGACGTGGGACCAAGTCCGTGTAATTGCAGAAGACAAGATGCCCGATCTCAATTGCTTCTCCATCGAGTCCGCCATGAAGGTGGTCGCTGGAACGGCAAGGAGCATGGGGCTGAATGTGACCGGCGATTCGCCTTTCTGATCGTCAATTCATCAGACACAATGGCAAAACTGACACGCAAACGCAAAGCCGCGCTCGAGAAGTTCGACGTGGACAGCGCGTACTCGCTTGACGAGGCAGCCGGCATCGTGAAGGAGATTTCCTCCACGACGTTCGACAGCTCCGTCGATCTCGCCGTCAGCCTCGGCGTGGATCCGCGAAAAGCCAACCAGATGGTGCGCGGCACGGTTTCCCTTCCCCATGGAAGCGGAAAGAACGTGCGCGTGCTGGTGCTCTGCACTCCTGACAAGGAGGCGGAGGCCAAGGAGGCCGGAGCGGACCACGTCGGTCTCGATGAATATGTCGAGAAGATCAAAGGCGGATGGACCGATGTGGACGTGATCGTCACGACCCCCCAAGTGATGGGCAAAGTGGGCGCCCTGGGCCGAATTCTCGGACCGCGCGGCCTCATGCCAAACCCGAAATCGGGTACCGTCACGATGGAGGTCGGGAAGGCCGTCCAGGACGTCAAGGCGGGCAAGATTGATTTCAAGGTGGACAAGTATGGCATCATCCACGCTTCCGTTGGGAAGGTGAGCTTCTCGAAGGAGAAGATCTCGGAGAATGCCAACGAAGTCCTGCAAACCTTGATGCGCTTGCGCCCGTCTGCTGCGAAGGGCACCTACATCAAGAGCGTCTACATGAGCTCGACGATGTCCCCGGGTGTCCGGATTGAATCGAAGTCGTTGAACAGCTGAAACAGGAACCCATGACACGCGAAGAGAAAAACCAAGCGATCGAGGAGCTCCAGTCCATGCTGAAGGACACCAACGTGGTGTACCTGACCGACGCTTCTACCCTGAATTCCGCGGATACGACGAAGCTGCGCGGGGAATGCTACAAGGCCGAAGTCAAGATGCAGGTGGTGAAGAACACACTGCTGCGCATCGCGATGGAGCGTACGGAAGGCCGTGAATACGGCGAGCTGTACGACGTGCTGAAAGGGCAGACCGCCTTGATGACGAGCTCCGTGGGCAATGCGCCCGCCAAGCTCATCAAGGAGTTCCGCAAGAACAGCGAGCGCCCCCTTCTGAAGGGCGCTTACGTCGAGGAAGCAGTGTACATCGGTGACGACCAGCTGAAGGCCCTCACGGAGATCAAGAGCAAGGACGAGCTCCTCGGAGAACTCGTCGGCCTCCTCCAGAGCCCGATGCGGAACGTCCTCGGCGCACTGCAATCCGGTGGCAACACCATTTCCGGACTGGTCAAAGCACTTTCCGAGCGGGAAGGCTGACTTTGACACCCCAAACAACCCAAAAAGTAAACCCCAATACCACATATCATGGCTGATTTGAAAACCATGGCAGAAGAGCTGGTCAACCTCACCGTCAAGGAGGTGAACGAGCTCGCAGAAATCCTCAAGGAAGAGTATGGCATCGAGCCGGCAGCTGCTGCCGCTGTTGTCGCTGGTCCCGCCGCTGGCGGTGGCGAAGGCGGCGGTGGCGAGGAGAAGTCCGAGTTCGACGTGATCCTCAAGTCCGCTGGTGGCTCCAAGCTCGCCGTCGTGAAGCTCGTCAAGGAGCTGACCGGCCAGGGCCTGAAGGAGGCCAAGGGCATCGTTGATGGCGCACCCGCCACCCTCAAGGAGGGCGTTGCCAAGGACGAGGCCGAAGCCCTCAAGACCCAACTCGAGGAAGCTGGAGCCGAGGTTGAGATCAAGTAAGATCACAACCCGCTGAATTTCAGAAGGTCAGGCTGGGCGCAGGTCCCGGTCTGACCTTCTTGTACCCTGTCCCAAGCAGGATACACCCCCAAAGCCAACCTGCACCACTGCGATTTGTTCCTCCATCGTTAAGCCGCACGCCCCCATGTTGACGCCACAACTGCAGCAGCGACACTCCTTCGCCACCACCACCCCGGACATCCCGTATCCGGATTTCCTCGACATTCAACTTCGCTCCTTCCGTGAGTTCTTCCAGCTTGAGACCAAGCCCGAGGACCGCGACACAGAAGGGCTCTTCAAGGTGTTCAACGAGAACTTCCCGATCACGGACACGCGCAACCAGTTCGTGCTGGAGTTCCTCGACTACTTTATCGACCCTCCGCGCTACAGCATCGAGGAGTGCATCGAGCGCGGTCTGACCTACAGCGTCCCGCTGAAGGCCAAGCTCAAGCTGTACTGTACCGACCCCGAGCACGAGGATTTCGAAACCATCGTGCAGGATGTCTACCTGGGCACCATTCCCTACATGACCCCGCGCGGCTCCTTCGTGGTGAACGGCGCCGAGCGGATCATCGTCAACCAGCTGCACCGCTCGCCGGGCGTGTTCTTCGGCCAGAGCCGTC
>WTID01000121.1:11514-16039 GCA_011522855.1 Flavobacteriales bacterium | reverse complement strand
GGGTACGAAAAAGCCCCGACCGCAAGGCCGGGGCTTTTGGATTCCATTCGAGGCGGGGATCACTCGCAGATCTCGCCGAAGGCGCCGAGGAAGACGAGCATGTCCGAGGTGGTGACGATGCCGTCTCCGTTGAGGTCAGCCGTGCAGTTCGACAGGCAGCCGAAGTCGCCCAGGAGCAGGAGGGCATCCGAGACCGTTACGGTGCCGTCCCCATCGAGGTCGGGAGGGCAGTCACTGGGTCCGGGTCCGCTGCCGCCGCCATCGATGCAGAGGCCGGAGATTGTCCAGCTCGCGTCGTATTGGACACCGGCGGATCCGCCGTAGCCATTGAAGAGGTAGACCGACCAGGAGCCGTTTCCGCTCAGTCCGTTCCCCGTGAGGTCGACCGTGGCGGTGAAGGTGCCGGAGGTCGAAGTCTGCCAGGAGGCAGGCCAGAGGGTGTAGCTCCCGAGGCTGTTGCACCCGGCTGGACTGGAGTTGTATCCACCGATGGCGGCGCACCCTCCATCGGGTGAGGTGATGGCCACCGCGAGGTCCGCCGCCCAGCTGGACCCTCCGCCGGTGTTCGTCCAGTTCAGGGTAATGTCCAGCGTTTCCGGGGTGCCGGCGGCGTCGAAGGTGAAGAAGGCCGAAGCGGAGTTGGCACTCAACGTCGCGTCCAGGGACCCCTCCGCATCGCAGTCGCAGGGCTCGCCTGCGGGCGGGTAGATGCAGTCGCCGCTGTCGATGGTGGCGTCCGCATCGTAGTTGCAGGCGTCTGCATCCGTGCAGCCTACGCAGCTCGTTCCGTCCCCGCCGCAGACGCCACAGGCGTCATTGATCTGGCACGAACCGTCATCCTCGGTGGCGTCCGGATCATAGTTGCAGGCGCTGGGCAGGGTGCACCCGGCGTCGGCGTTGCTGTTGGTCGGGTAGCTGTCGAGCACCTCCGTCCCGGTATTCAAGGGATCGAGGTAACCGGACAGCCCCACGCCCCACGACACGTCCATGCGTCCGTAGTAGTCGTAGGCCCCGTTGTTCACCGATCCGCTGCAGGCGGCGGCCCCGCCATAAAGCTGGCCGATGATCCGGTGGTTCTGGTCAAACAGGGGAGACCCCGAAGAGCCGGGCTCGGTCACCCCGTCTTCCCATGCGCTGATCCACCACACCTGGGCACCGCCGGCAGTGGAGGTGTAGGGGGCGTTGTTCTCGAAGCAGATCTTCTTGACGTCGCCACTCGGGTGGTGGATGCCCACGGCCGAGGTCGGGCCGGTTCCGCTCGCGTCCCATCCCGCATACTCCACGTTGAAGCTCGCCGGGGGCGTGCTGCTCAGCTCGATGAGCGCCACGTCGCTCGAGCCGCTGTTGACCAGCAGGGTGCCTCCGGAGACACTTTGGTTGGTCGGTCCCGTGCTTCCCGAGCAGGTGCTGCTTTCGTGGTTGAAGTAGTAGACCCAGTTGTTGGGGTTGCCGAGGCAATGGTTGGCGGTCAGGAAGTACGGTGTGCCGTCTTCTGCCGTGTTGTTGACCAACGCCCCCGTGCACACGGCAAACCCGCCGTTGGTGATGAGGGCCACGGCCTTCTTTTCGGTCTGCCAGTCCGAGCCGGACGGACAGTTCACGTTGATGTTGCACGCTCCGGAGTTGCCGAAGGGGCCCATGCTCGCCTCGGCGGCCGGATTCTCCGGATGCAGGAGCAGGCTGCGGTATCCATGGACAATCTGGCTGATGCGCACATTGCCCAAGCCATGGACGGCCTCCGGCTCCTGGTATTCGACGACCACGAAGTCGTCATCCAGCAGGCCGAGCGGCAGGTAGCCCCACTCTTTCTCATTGGCTTCGGTGAAGCTCCCGAGGAACCGGGTGCGGTCCTCGTTCCAGACGAAGAGGCGCGCTCCCTCCGGCAGGTCGAAGGTGCCGAGGGTCAGCCCGATGCCGGTAGCGCCGGGGCACTCGATGGCAAGCCGCCAGATCCAGCGGTCCTTTTCTTGGACCCAACTGCCGGCATCCTCGAGTCCGAGGTCCACCTCGCGCTCCACGCCGAATCGCCATGGCGCCTCCTTGTATTGGTCGGTCACCGCATCTTCCGCGGCCAGTGCCTCGAGATCGAGTGCGGCCGTGGTCACGGAAGGAATGGCGGACAGGTCCAGGTCGGTGCCCCATTTCCAGGGGGATCCACCTTGGGCCACCTGCCCGAAGGCCACGGTCGTGCTGCCCACCACAAGGGCAAGCAGCACGGCCGCGACGAATCGAACGCTCCCCATCAGTCGCAGGATGAGCCGAAGAGGGAAAGCATGACCAACATATCGGAAGTGGTCACGGTGCCGTCTCCGTTCATGTCGTAGTTGCAGTCCGCCGGACAACCGAAGTCGCCGAGCAGCATCAGCAGGTCGCCGATGCCGATGACGCCGTCGTTGTTGAAGTCGCCGAAGCACTCATAGACCTCCTGGAAGGTGAGGCTCTGCTGGAGGATCTGCGGGTTCTCGCCATCCGCCGTCCGGGTCTGCAGGTTCACCGTGAGGTTCACCTCGCCGTCCGTGGTCAGCTGCGCGATGAGGACGTGGCCGTCCGCATCCGGGAAGGCCGTGGGCTCGAGGTCGGGGTAGATGAACACCGAGCCGCCGTTGACGTCATCCGCCACGATGGCCCCACCGGCGCTTTCGAAGGCCGCGAAGTCGAGTCCGATGGTGCTCACGTCCGCGGAGTTGTCCTGTCCGCCCACCGTCAACCAGCTGTCGAACTCGAGGAGCGGGTCCACCGGAAGCACAGCCGGGTTGTAGTCCACGGCGAGGGCACCGCCGAGCGGGTTCTGGTAGAAGGCCGTGGTCGTGTTGATGGTCAGCGGGACGCTGTCGAATCCGTAGACCGCGACAAGCTGCTCGGTGGGATCGGCGAGCTCCACCCACACGCGGTAGGTGGTCATGCCGGCCACCGTGTTCTGGCCCACGACATCGTAACCGAGCTGGACGAAGCTGCTCTCCGCCTGCTCGTCCTCGTCGCAGATGCCGTCGTTGTCGGCGTCGTTGAGGCAGTTGCCGTCACAGTCGAGGTTGTCGGCCGGCGGATAGGTGCAGGACCCGTCGTCCAGCGTGGCGGACGGGTTGTAGTTGCAGGCCGCCGCGTCCGTGCAGCCCGGGATGTCGTCCCCGGTGCAGAAGCTCGTCGTCTCCGTGCTGCCGAAATCGCCACCCGTGGCGACCGTGGTGCCGGCCACCTCGAGGGTGTAGGAACCATCGCCATAGGCGCAACAGATGCCGTCGCCGAAGCTGTCGTTGACCGTCAGGTCGTAGCATCCCTCGGGCAGGCAGGTGGTCTCCACGACGGTGCCACTCTGTCCGCCGTACGTGCCGCCGGACCACACCGTGGCTCCGGTCTCGTCGGTGAGGACCCACGAGAACTCCCCGGGGTAGTTGTCGAGCACGGTGGTCATGGTGAAGTTCAGGCCGCCGATGATGCAGGAGCCATCGTCGATGGTGGCGTCCGGGTCGTAGTTGCAGGCCGCCGGATCGGTGCAACCGCCGCAGGTGCTGTTGTCCCCGCCGCAGACGCCGCAGTCGTCGTCGAAGAGGCAGGAGCCGTCGTCCACGGTGGCGCTCGGGTCGTAGTTGCAGGCGGCCTCGAGCGTGCATCCGAGGCAGCTGAAGTCGCAGGTGCCGTTGTCGATGCCGGCATCCGGATCATAGTTGCAGGCCGCCGGATCCGTGCATCCGAAATTGAGGTTGTCGGTACAGAACTCGATGGACTCTCCCGTGCCGAAGGCGCCGCCGGAGGCGATGACAGCGGAATCCACCGTCAACGTGTAGCCGCCCGGATCGAAGATGCCGTCGCCGAAGCTGTCCAGAATCTCGAAGGTGTAGCACCCATCGCCGAGGCAGATGGACTGCTCGTCCGTGGTGCCGGAACTGGTATACGGACCGCCCGAGAGCAGGACCGTGCCAGCGCTGTCGGCCAAGGTCCAGGTCGTCTCTCCGGGCCAGGTGTCCGTGGTGACGCTCACTGTGACCGGGATGCCGTCGCCGATGCAGGAGCCGTCGTCGATGGTCGCGCCCGGATCGTAGTTGCAGCTGGCCGGGTCGGTGCAGCCGTAGCAGCTGAAGTCGCACACGCCATTGTCGATGGTGGCGTCCGGATCGTAGTTGCAGGCGGTGGCATCGGTACACCCGAATCCGCTGCCCACGCAGAACGTGGTGGATTCGGCGTCACCGAACTCCCCGCCGGAGGCCACGAGGGCGCCGTCCACGGTGAGGGCGTAATCGCCCAAGCCATAGGCGCAGCAGATGCCATCGCCGAAGCTGTCGAAGATGGTGAACGTGTAGCATCCATCACCCGCGCAGAAGTTCTCGGTGATGGTAGCACCCTGGTCCGTGTAGGGTCCGCCAGAGGCAATCGTGGCCCCGGTGCTGTCCACCAGACCCCAGGTCGTTTCACCCGGGTAGTTGTCGAGCAGGAGGGTCAGCGTGAAGGCCAGGCCGTCTGCGAGGCATGAGCCGTCGTCGAGGATGGCGTCCGGATCGTAGTTGCAGGCCGTCGAATCGGTGCAGCCGCC
>WTID01000121.1:0-11414 GCA_011522855.1 Flavobacteriales bacterium | reverse complement strand
CCGCCGATGCAGACGTCGTTGACGGTGATGTCGGCCACGTACGTCACGCCGGCACTGGAGGAATAGCCGTTGATGAGCTGGACGCTCCATTCACCATCCCCGGAGAGGCCTGCGCCACTGAGGTCGACCGTGGCCGTGTAAAGGCCGGAGTCGCCAGAGGTCCAGTCGGAGGGCCACAGGACATAGTTGCCGAGGTCGGTGCAGCCGGCCGAGATGGAGGCGGTGAACCCGCCGAACTCGATGCACTCCCCGGACGGGGCGGTGATGACCACGAGCATGTCGGCCGCCCAGCTTCCCGAGCTCGTCGTGTAGTCGAGCGAGATGTCGAAGGTGCTGACCTCACCGGTTCCGGTGAAGGTCGCGGGGGTGCCGGCCGCACCGCCGCCAAGGGTCTCGGTGATGCTCAGGTCAGTGAAGCAGTCACAGATGCCCCCGACCGGTGGGTAGGTGCACGACCCGTCGTCGATCGTGGCGTCCGCATTGTAGTTGCAGGCGGTGCTGTCGGTGCAGCCCACGCAGCTTGAGCCGTCACCGGCACAGACGCCGCAGAGGTCGAAGTCGGCACAGGAGCCGTCGTCCACGGTGGCGTCGGGGTTGTAGTTGCAGAAGGTCGCGTCCGTGCAGCCAAAGCAGCTGAAATCGCAGGAGCCATCATCGGCCACGGCATCCGGGTTGTAGTTGCAGGCGCCGGCGTCGGTGCAGCCAAGCACGATGTCGCCCACGCAGACTTCCGTGGACTCGCTGGATCCGAACTCGCCACCGGAGGCGAGCACGACCCCGTCCTGGGAGAATTCGTATCCGCCATTGCCGTAGGCGCAGCACATGCCATCGCCGAAGCTGTCATAGATGGTCAGGGTGTAGCATCCGTCGCCGACACAGGTGGTCTCCACGACCGTGCCGCTGCCTCCATACGGGCCACCAGCCCAGACCACGCTGCCGTCGGCATCGGCCAATTCCCAGGTGGTTTCCCCGGGATAGTTGTCCAATGTGAGGGTCAGGGCCACATCGATGCCTTGGGAGTCGAGGCTGAAGTCGCTGCTCGCCGCATCGTTGGAGGGGTCCTCATCCACGCCACCATTCGGGGCGGATACGGAGGCGGCGAAGGTGTGGTCCCCGTCTCCCGGGGTCAGGGTGCCAAGGGAAACGACCTCGGACTCACCGAACTCAAGGGAGCCGGACCAAGAATAGGTCATGTCGGCCCCGCCGTCCACGCTGTAGGTGATGGTGGCGGAGGTGAGCGGGTTGGCTCCGTTGTTGAACAGGGTCACACTGGCGTCCACGTCCGTGGCACAGGCGAAACCGGAGGGCGAATTCACGAGGTTGATGGCCGCATCGAGATCAAAGTCGGGCACGGCCGGCAGGCAGCCATCCGAGGTGAGCAGGCTGACGCGGGCGCCGCCAGGGCCGAAGAGGGCCTGCATGCGGTCGGCTTGACCCTGCGAGAAGACGTTCATGCAGGCGTCATCCGAGTAGTCCATGTAATTCTGGACCATGTCCTCGGTGCTGCAGCTGACGTGGCCGAGGGCACAGCCGTAGTTGGCGCCGTCGGATTCGGGGGTGTCGGCCACGAAGTCGTCGGCCCCGCAACCGCCATCGCCCCAGATGTGGCGGAGGTTGAGCCAGTGGCCGACCTCGTGGGTGGCCGTGCGGCCGAGGTTGTAGGCGCCGGCTCCTGGACCGTTGAGTCCCGTGAACTGATAGCCGCAGACGATGCCGTCCGTGGCCGGATTGCCACCGGGGAACTGGGCGTAACCCAGCAGTCCGCCGCCGAGGTTGCAGACCCAGAAGTTCATGTACTCATCGGCCGGCCAGGCGTCGGAACCGCCCGCACTGGAGAACTTGACGTTGTCCGAGGTGCCGAATCCGCTGACCGTCGTGGGCACGCGGAGGATGCCGTCCGACGGGGCGCCGTTCGGGTCGCGGGTGGCGAGGCAGAACTCGATTTCCGTGTCGGCGGCTTGAGGCCAGATGTTGTCCTGGTCTGCGTTCATTCGGCGGAAGTCGTCGTTCAGGATTTGCAGCTGCTCGAAGATTCGAGCGTCCGGAATGTTCTCGGTGCTGTTCGCATAGACGACGTGGAAGACCACCGGAATGGTCACGACCACGGGCTGCATCTGGGCGCCGTTGGCCCGGGCCTCCTGGCGGGCCTGAACGAACGCAGCGGTCTGTTGCTCGATGTCGGCATGGTGCTTGGCATACGCCGGATCCATGCCCATCATCTGGACATGCTTGTCGTGTGCTGCACAGGATCGTTGGGAAGGTGCCTCAGGGGTCTTCACCTGGGCAGAAAGGGTGACGCCCATGCACAGGGCGACGAGGAGAGAGGAAATTCTCATGTTGGATTGGTTCAGCTGGCAGACAAGTCCGGCCCTTGAATATGCATCCCATAGCGGGAAAACACGACTTTATTATCTACGTTCTTCTCAACCCTTTTGTCGGTGAAACGGTTGCAGGCAATGGGTTTTGATGTAAATTCGCCGTCCGCTAGCGAGAATAGCTCAGTTGGTAGAGCACAACCTTGCCAAGGTTGGGGTCGCGAGTTCGAGTCTCGTTTCTCGCTCAATAGTGTGAAGGGCTTCCGAAAGGAGGCCCTTCTGCATTTCCGGCTGCCGCATTCACCCCCCGGGGGCCAACACCCGCTCTGCAATCCGGACCGCAGCGCCAGACTGGTTGGACACCCACGCGGCTGCTGTGGCACCCGCTTCGGCCCTGGATGATTCGCCCTCGGCGGACATCCAGTGCCCAACCGTCTCAGCCATCTCATGGTGGGTCGAACAGACGACGAGGGCGCCTTGGGATCGCAAGGCCTCGATTTCCCGGAACCCCGCGATGTTGGGGCCGACCGCCATGGGCAATCCGAAGGCCGCCGCCTCCAGGGTGTTGTGCACTCCGGCACTCCATCCGCCACCCACAATGGCCGCGGCGCCGAGGCCGTACACGTGCTTCAGGAGGCCGACTTCATCGAGAATGAGACCGTCCAAGCCCAACCAATCTTCCCCCTGGCTCATGGACATCCGTGGAAATCGGGATTCTTCGGCCCAGGCTTCAACATGGCGCCCTTGCACTTCATGGGGCGCCACGAGGAGGCACCATTCTGATTCCAGCAGGGTGGGGAGGAGGTGCCGGACGGCCTTCCAGTCGCCCTCCCAGGCGCTGCCCACCACGAGCAGCTTGCGGCCGTCCATCCAGCGTGCGATCTGGTCGATTCGGTCCTGGGTGGCCCCATGCGGGGGCGACTGAACGGTGGAGAGCACACGGTCGACGCGGGGATCCCCGAGGACTTCGGCCCGGAGATCGACCGTGCCGAGGGTCTCGGCAGAGGCCGGGTCCTGAACGAGGAGGTGGGTGAACCGGGCCAGGCGCTTTCGAACCCAACCGCCCCAGTACCCCATCGGGTAGCGTCCCGGGTCGAACCGGGCGGCCACCAGATGCAATCGAGCGCCTCGGGCCAAACGGACGTCGATGAGCCTCGGCCACAGTTCATACTTCACCAGAACGGTGTCTGCTGCCGGCAGGATGGCATCGAATTGCCGCATGTTCCGCAGGGTGTCCAAGGGCAGGTAGTCGACGTGGTCCGCCGCGTCAGCCGGCACGGCTTCTCTCCCGGACGGGGAGAAGAAAGTCAGGAGGAGGGGGCGTTCCGGGGCCTGGTCCCGGAGTGCCTCGAGCAGGGGGGCGGCCTGTTCGTATTCCCCGAGAGAAGCGCAGTGCACGTGAATCCACGGCCCCGGCTTTTCGTTGGCAGCCGTGTTGGCGGCCACTGCGAGCCGCTCCGCCCATCCCCTCCGCCCGGTGACCGCCGTCCGGGCCTTCTGGTGCCCGAAGAGGGCGGCGAGGTGAAGGCCGACCCGGAAGATCCCGGGCCCGAGGGGGTAGAGAAGGCCGAACATCAGTAGGTGTAGTCGACCGCGGTGCTTCTCGCCTGCAGCCTCAGGATCCAGGCGGCGAAGAGGCCGAGGGCGTGATCCCGGCGGGTGCCTTCGTCGGCCATGCCCGTATCTGTGTTCCATGTTCGGCTGGGCTGGAGCCGGCCGAGCAGGGCTTCCAATCCAAGCTGGAATCGGGCCTGTCCATTGGGGGAATGGTATTCGAAACCGGCACGGGGCACGAGGGCCCATCCACCGCTCAGCCGGTCATACCCCTGCAAGTAGGGCTCTTCGAGTTGGGTGATGCGGTTGCCCCGATTCTGGAAGTGCACCTTGTGTTCCCAGAATCCGGCCCCCAACTCGGCGATGAAACCGGTCTCGGGATGGCGGGCGCCCAACGACCACTTTCGGCCGAGGGTGGCGAGGAGCAATGTGCCCCGTTGCTGGGCGGTCAACAGCGCGATGCGGCCCTCGTTGTCGATGACGTGTCCGTTGGGATCGATGAGGTTGGACAAGAGCCCCGGCTCCCGAACGTCGGCCCCGGTCTGGAAGCGGTACATGACTCCGTAGCGCCAGCCGGAGGCGGCCGTCCGCCGCCATCCGATGCCCACGGTGTTGGCCGGTCCGAACCGGTCGGCCAGATCGCCCCACGGCACATGCAGTGCCGTGTGGAGCAGGAGTTGGTGCCCCGGCCGAACCCCGTTCTTCTCCTCACCGGGCCCCGGTTGGGCCGGGGAGAGCCAGGCGATGGCGAGGAAGGCGAAGGTGAACACGGGACGGAGCGACGGACGCGTCATCACAGGGGAAAGCTGAGGCCGGCGAGGAACCCGCTGGTGAGGGTGCCGCCATCCAATTGCAGGAGGAAGGTGGTGCCCTTGTAAGTATAGCGCCCTCCGATCTGGGCGCTCAGGCCTGTGCCGCCGATGGCGCTGCCGTCATAGGATCCCGGGGCTGCACCCGTTCCCGCCCAGCGGAAACTGTGGGCCGTCCAGGCGACCGTCAGGCCGGCGAAGAAGTCATAGGGGGCTGGAGCGAGTTCGATGAAATGGTAATTGCCCTGGAGGCCCACCCCGTAGAACTGATGGGCCCAGGTTCCGGCCGAGCCACTCTCCCGGTAGGATTGAAAGGTGCCGATCAACCCTGCCGAAATGTGGTCGTCCACGGTCTGTTCCAACCCGATGAAGACGGGCAGGCCACGGGTGCTCATTCCGAGTCCGGCATTGATCAGGTCCCACCGTCCTCCGGATTCGATGCGAACCTGCGCATGGGTGGAGTTGTCAGAACCCAGCAGAGACAACAGGATGAGGACGAGCACAGCCCCTGACTTCCTCGCGGCCATCATTCGTTGAAAAGGCAAAAAGTGTCGATAGAAAATCGTAAATTGTAGACGAGATGTCATTTCTCTCCAATGGGTGTGTAGACGGATGCCCTGACCGGCTGTCCTCCGAAGGTCGAGTGTTCCGTGCACAAGACGGACCCACCACGAAAAAATTGTTCCCCGGATTTTCCGGGGTGGTCCTGCTCGTGCTCATGCTGGGATTCCCCTGTTTCTTCGGGGGGCTCTTGGCACAGACGGGAGCGGGGCTGGACATCACCGTGGAGATGGAGCCTGGCCAGCAGTTTGCACCCGGTTGGATTCTGTCCGCCCCGCGCTTCAGCTCGAACCTGACCTATCCCCTCGTGATTGATGAAGCCGGGGTTGCCCGGCACAACGAACTCCGGCCCTACGAGGGGTTCAACTTCGACCTCCACGAGAACGGCACGGTCGCTTGGTTTTCGACACTCGAGGGCTGGTGGCACCAGCTGGACAGTTCTCTCCTCGTCACGGAGATTATCGAGTTTGTCGGGGCCGATGTGGATTTCCATGACCTCGAACTGCGGGCGGATGGCACCTCTCTCCTGATGGGCTCGGAGATCATCACCATGAATGTGGCCGACAGCGTGTCCGATCCCGACAATCCGTCCCGGGCGGTCATCGATTGCATCCTTCAGGAATTGGATGAGAACGGAAACATCATTTGGGCGTGGAGGGCCTCCGACCACATTCCAGCCACGTTCTGTTCCCACTGCAATTGGGAAGCTTCCCTGATTGACGCCTACCACCACAATGCGTTTGAAACCCAGGAAAACGGGGACATCCTGCTCTGCATGCGCAACATGGACCTGGTGGTTCGGATCGACCGGGCCTCGGGTGGCCTCGCCTGGCAGATGGGCGGTCCCGAGAGCAATTTCACCTTCACGGATGCGACCGGAGCCTTCGCCCAGCAACACGATGCCCAATTGCTGCCCGGCAACCGGATGATCGTCTTTGACAATGCCACCGGCAGTGAGCCCCTGACTTCCCGCGGTGTGGAATACCAACTCGACTATGACAATTGGACGGCCACGGTCGTGAAGACGTGGCCCCACCCGGACGGCAACTTTGCCGGCTCGCAGGGCAGCATCCAGCGCCTGGAGGGCGGTGGCACCCTGATTGGTTGGGGGACGGCCGGCTCCAATGAATACAACGGGGGCATGGTTTCCGAATACTCCGCCTCCGGAGACTTGCTCGGGACCATCTACTTCCCGGCGAATTATTGGAACTACCGCGCCCGGAAGGTGCCGGCAGATGCCCTGCCGTTGCACATCGGGTGCCGCAACACGGCGGCCTGCAATTACGACCAACTGGCCGTGGTGGATGGAGAGTGCCTGTTCGTTGGCTCACCGTGCGATGACGGGAATCCCTGCACGGTGCAGGACGCGGTCAACAACCAGTGCGAGTGCGTCGGCGATGTGCCCTTCGCGGACCCGGAGGACGATCAGTGCCTCGATCCGAGGGCCCTCAACTACAACCCCTGTTCGACGCTGCCGTTTGACGATGGCAGTTGCCAGTATCTGCTGGAGTTCAGGGTGGATGCCACGCAATGGGGTGCGGTGCCGGGCTCGGTGGGCCTCGCCTGGCTTGATCTGCCCACCCTGACCTTCGAGGCGGGCGGATTTGGGACGTGGACGGGGAGCCTGGTGGTGGGCAATGGCATCTGGACCTATGGCTTCAAGGCGGATGGCCAGCCCGACGGAGTCCAGCGGACGCTGGACCTCACCTGGCCAGTCGATTGGGACGGAGAGGTGATCCGGGCCTGTCTCGGTCAGACCGCCGCCGCCTGTTCTGGGTGCACGGATCCGGATGACCCCGTCTTCTCCCCGTTTGCCGGAGACGACGCTTTCTGTGGATTGGGCAACGGGGTGGGGTGCACCTTGGCGGGAGCCGACAACTTCGATCCGGCCGCCTTCTTCGACGATGGGAGTTGCGCCTTCAGTCCAGCCGAAGACTGCCAGCCCGACCTCAATGACGATGGCTTGATCGGCGTGGCCGATGTGCTGGAGCTTCTGACCTACTTCGGGTTGTTCTGCGATTGATCGCTCCCCGTCCGGCCGGGGCCATCCAATCGGAATCCCACGCCGTGCAGGGTTTCGAGCCGGACCGAGGAATCGGCCTTCAGGATCTTCCGGAGCCGGGCGATGTAGACGTCCATGCTCCGTCCGATGAAATACCCGGATTCGCCCCACACCAGGCGGCCGATGAGGTCGCGTTCCGTGGTCCGGCCTTCCCGTTGCATCAGCACCTTGAGGACGTCGCCCTCCTTGCGGGTAAGCCGCTGTTCGCCTCCGGGCCAGCGCAACAGGTACGACTCCCGGTCGAGGGTGAACGATCCGACGCACAGCGTGTTGCCCTGCCCCTCGTCCCGGGGCTGCGCCCGTTTCAGCAGACTGCCGATGCGGAGAAGGAGCTCCTCGTTGTCAAACGGCTTGATCACATAGTCATCCGCCCCGGCCTTGAGGCCCCGGACCCGGTCCGCCACGCGGTCGCGGGCGGTCAGGATGAGGATGGGCAGCGTGGGGGAGACGGTGCGGAGGTCCTCGGTCAGGGCGAAGCCATCTCGCCCAGGGAGCATGACATCGAGCACGGCGAGGTCCACCTCCGCGGCATGATAGGCGGGAAGGGCTTCGCGCCCGTCCCGGATCAGGTCGACGGTGTAGCCCTCGAGGCGGAGCAGATCGTGCAGGATCAGTCCGAGGGAGGGGTCGTCCTCCACGAGCAGGATGCGGGGCGAATCGGAGCTCATGGGGCCGGATTGGGGAGGTCAATGGTGAACAGGCTGCCGCCGCCCTCTCTTTGCGCGCAGCGGATCTGGCCGCCATGTCCTTCCACGATGGACCGGACGTAATGCAGCCCGAGGCCGAAGCCCTTGACGTCGTGCCGGTCCCCGGTGGGGACGCGGTGGAACCGATCAAAGATGCGCTCGAGGTGCTCTGTGGGGACGCCGATGCCCCGATCCGCCACCGTCACCCGCCAATCGGAGCGGCCTCGCCCCGTCCGCTCCAATCGGACCTCGATGTCCGGCGGGGCGTCGCCTCGGTAGCGGATGGCGTTGTCGATGAGGTTGCTCAGGACGCCGTCGAGGTGGGTGAGGTCCCCCACGTGCGGTGCGCCGGAAGCCTCCTCCGGCACCACCGCCTCAAGCCGGCCTTCGAGCCGCTCCACGGAGGGCAGGGCCGATTCCACGTTCCGGCGCACCCAGTCGGCCGGGTCGAACGGGTCGCGGGCCAGCCGCACGGCACCCTTTTCGACCGTGGCCATTTCCATGACCTTGTCGACCTGTCGGCGCATCCGGCCGTTCTCGGACAGGATGAGATCGAGATAGCGTTTGCGGGCCGCTGCGTCCCCTCCAATCTCCGCGCGCTGGAGCAGCTGTGCGCCGGATTCGATCGAGGCGATGGGGGTCTTGAATTCGTGCGTCATGTTGTTGATGAAGTCCTCCCGGACCTCGGACAACCGCTTCTGGCGCAGGACGATGACCACCGCATACACGAAGGTGCCGAGGACCAGCAGCTGGAGCACGCTCGCAAGCAGCCAGCGGTCAAGGCTCATCAGGATGTCCGCCCGGCGGTCCGGAAAGCGGATGCCGAAATAGTGCCCGTCCCGGTCGAACCGGGGGGGCATGGCCTCTTCGGATTCCTGGCCGCCGACATGGCCGCCGTAGACGATGCTGTCGCTGAAGCAGTCATAGATCGCATAGTCGAACGGGGCGTCCAGGGCGGCCCGCTCGAAGGATTCGCGGAGCAGGGCCTCCAGCAGGAAGGGGTGGAGGGTGTCGTTGAGGTTGGCGACAAAGGCGTTGGAGGCCTGTTGGCGGACCGGCTCCACCACGGCGCTGTCCCCGCGCATGGACTGGATGCGGTCCACCACTTCGGTGAGGGCGATGACGACCCGGTCATTGAATTCCCGCTCCCCGAGGTCCACCGCTTGACGGAGCCAGATCAGCTGCAGGACCAGCGTGCCGAAAATGGACAGCAGGCCCGTCAGGATGAGCAGTCGGATGCGGCGTCTGGACACGGCTCCAAGGTACGGGTTCGCCGGGCCTTCTGCTTGGTTGGACCTCGGCCCGACTTGGGGCGGATGTCGTAGATTCGGAGCGTGATGGTTCGCGCCCTTCCTGCCCGGTCCCTGCGCCATGCGCTTCTCTGCACGGCGGCTTTGCTCATCGCGTTGTCCGCGACGATGGGCTGGGCCCAGCAAGGCATCGATGTCGCCGGCCTGTATCAGGGGGAGAACCTCTTGGTCGTCAACGAGACCAACCCCGACGGCGTCGGATTCTGCTGTTATGAGGTCCGGGTCAATGGACTCGTGACCGCCGACCAGGTCAACTCCCACGCTTTCGAAATCGACCTCCGCAGCCACGGCATCGCGCTGGGCAAAGGGGTCACCGTGCGCCTGATGCACCGTCCGGGATGTGCGCCGCGCATCCTCAATCCCGAGGTCATCGCACCCTCCCCGGGCTTTGAGCTCATCGAGTTCGAGGCGGATGACAACGGGGAGGTCCGGTGGGTGACGTCCGAGGAGCGGGGTCGGATGCCCTTCGTACTCCAGCAGCTGAAGTGGGGCAAATGGGTGGACGTGGTCCGGGTCGATGGACTCGGCGGTCCCGGTGAGCGCTACTACAACGCCCGATTCAAGCCGGTCCGGGGCGAGAACATCCTTCGACTGACCCATCTTGCCGCCGATGGGGCCCTCGAGGTGAAGGGCGAGGCCCGCTTCACATCCGACGCCGCTCCGATCCGCTTCGACTACGATCCGCGCACCGAACGGATGGCCTTCAGCGAGGAGACCCAGTACGAGGTGGTCAATGCCTTTGGGACCGTGGTCCTCCAAGGGCATGGGAAGGAGGTCGTCCTTCGCTATCTTGCACGCGGCGAGTACTTCGTCAACTATGGCGCGAGGTCCGAGACCTTCAAGAAGCGCTGAGCCTCCGGCCTCCGGGCCGACCACATTTTCCAGTCCACCGCGACATGCCCACTTCCCCCGCTACGACGGCCTTCGATGGCTTGACCTACAACAGCCGCCGCCCCCACATCTCCATCCCCGAATACGGCCGGGTGGTGCATGAAATGGTGGCGCATTGCATCGGCATCGAGGACCGCGACGAGCGCAACAAGTGCGCCGCGGCCATCGTCAGCGTGATGCGCACCCTCGTTCCCGGCTCCAAGGAGATGACGGACCACGAGGAGAAGCTCTGGGGCCATCTGCATGTCATGGCCAATTGGGAACTCGACATCGACGGCCCCTTCCCACCGCCCGCCAAGCCCGAAGAGGACCCGGGTCCGGAATCCCTGACCTACACCCAAATCGGCAAGCGTCCGTCCTTCTACGGCCGGATCGTGGAGGATCTGATCGCCAAGGCCATCGAGATGCCGGAAGGGGAGGAGCGCGCGGCGCTGGCGATGATGATCGCCAATCTGCTCAAGCGCCAGTACCTCACGTGGAACAAGGGCGCCGTGGAGGATGCCCTCATCCGCGCCCAGCTCCGTGAGATGTCGGGGGGGGCGCTCGACGTGCCCGCCGAGAAGGAGCTGGTCTCCTCCAGCGAGATCCTCAAGAGCAAGCGGAAGACCTCCAACAATTTCCGCCAGCACCGCGGCGGCAAGCGCAAGCGCTGACTTCCCCGCTCGAGGAGGCCGTTTCCGGGCCTCCCCGACCCCTTGTCGAAAACAACCCCCGAGCCGGGTCACCTGTCCCTTGCCCTGTCCCACCTTGGAAGGCAAACCACTGACCGCGCCATGGGCACTTTCGTCATCGAAGGAGGGCATCCCCTCAATGGATCCATCACACCGCAAGGGGCCAAGAACGAGGCCCTTCAGGTGGTGTGTGCGGTCCTCCTGACTTCCGAACCCGTCACCATTGCCAACCTGCCGGACATCGTCGATGTGAACCGGCTGATCGATCTGCTCGCTTCCATGGGCGTGAAGGTGGAAAAGCTCGATGCAGGCGCGTTCCGGTTCCAGGCCGACGACGTGAACATGGCCTACCTCGAGAGCCCGGAATTCCGCCAGAAAGGGGGTGGGCTGCGAGGCAGCGTGATGATCATGGGCCCCTTGCTCTCCCGATTCGGGAAGGGCTACATCCCGAAGCCCGGCGGCGACAAGATCGGCCGGCGCCGGATGGACACCCACTTCATCGGATTCGAGAACCTCGGGGCCAGCTTCCGCTACGATGCGGGCGAGACCTTCTAC
>WTID01000094.1 GCA_011522855.1 Flavobacteriales bacterium | reverse complement strand
GCGACCTTCACGGGAGGCGTCACGGCCTATGTGGCAGGACCCTGCCCCGATGTCGCCGACCCCGGACCGGGGGAGCCCTGTGCCAGCTTGCCGAGCGATCAACTCGGAGACTGCGATGCCGTGCTCGGCTGGGGCCGGGTCGACGGGCTCTGCACGAGCATCAGCGGATGCAGTCCGTTCTATAACGGTGACGATTGGTCCGACAACCTCTACCCCTCCCTCGAAGACTGCGCCTTCGCCTGCCCAACGCCTTGTGTGCAGCCCGCCTTGATCGAGCTGGGACAGATGATCGATTGCACCGAGGAATACGCTCCCGTCTGCGGCTGCGACATGGTGACCTATTCCAACGCGTGCCACGCCACCTACATCGGTGGGGTGACCTCTTGGGAGGAGGGGCCGTGCATCGTCATCGAATACGGGGGGTGCACCTATCCACTCGCCTGCAACTACGATTCCGGGGCCGCCTTCGACGACGGCTCGTGCACCTTTCCGCCAGAGGACTGCTACTGGCCCGACACTTGGGCGACCGGGTGCACCTACATGGATGCCGTGAACTACGATGAGAACGCCCTCGTGGACGACGGGAGTTGCTTCCAGGATCCGTGCCCCCTCTGTTTCGGGGACGTCAACGGGGACGGGTTTGTCTCCGTCGCGGATGTGCTCGGCGTCCTCAGCGCCTTCGGCGCAGGCTGCTGAAGCCGTCTCGGGAACTCAATCGCAGGTGGTGGCGTAGACCGTCATCAGGGTGAGCAGGTCGCTGACCGTGACCGTGCCATCGCCATTGACATCCCCGTCGCAGGGGCTTTCGAAAATGCAGGAGCCATCGTCGATGAGGGCGTCGGCATTGTAATTGAGGGCTTCCTCGTATGTGCAATCCCCCAATTCCGTGCCGACCTCATAGCCGGGACAGGTGTTCCCGAACGCGCTCAACAGCGTCAGGACGTCCTGGATGCTGATCACCCAGTCCAGGTTGAAGTCGGAGGGACACGTCGCGACAGGAAAGAAGCAGCTGCCATCGTCCTCCGTGGCGCATCCGGGAAAGTTCAGTGCGTAAGGGTACGTGCATCCCAGGACTTCCTGGTCGTCGCAGACGCCGTCGCCATCGGTATCGGCGCACGGGGCGTTCGGCTCCGGATAATGGACCAGCAGAGAGACCCCGAAATCTCCGCCACCGGCACAGCTGGCGCTGTAGTTGGAGGTGAGGCGCACGGCCACGGTATCATTGGTGGACACCACCGTCGTGCCGTCGATGACGGCATTGTTGCCGATGGAGGTGTACAGGAGCGGAGCGCCCTGGTCCGGGCCGTCATACACCTGGACGTGGTCCGTGGAGGAGGCGAGCCAATTCCAGGTCGGCAGGTCATTGAACAGCTCGAGCACGATCTCCCCGGCAGAGGGGTTGACAAAGACAAACGTCGTGTCCTCATTGTCTCCG
Organism: Flavobacteriales bacterium; assembly: GCA_011522855.1. Lineage (GTDB taxonomy): Bacteria > Bacteroidota > Bacteroidia > Flavobacteriales_D > Sanyastnellaceae > UBA8752. The sequence continues at coordinate 2,845 of WTID01000094.1, read as the reverse complement.
TAGCAATAATCGAAGGGGGTGCCATCGCCGAGGCCCCGGCAAGCGAGGTAGGAACAGCTCCCCCCGGCCGAGTCGATTGCGGCACAGGGATCGTAGTTACACGCCAGGGCGTCCATGCATCCAAGGGTGGGGGGCAAGGCGCCGTACAGCATCATGTCGAGCTGGTGGTCCTGTCCCGTGGCGCAGCTGTTGACGTGATTGGTGTTGAGCTGGAGGGTCAGCGAGCTTCCAGAGGAAGCAATGAAGGTGCCGTCGATCACGCCATTGTTCACTTGTGAGTTGTAGAGGAGGGGGGAGTCGGTGCCGGGCCCGTCGAAGATCTTCAGGTGGTCGGTGCTCGACGCGAGCCAATTCCAGGTGGGCAGGTCGTTGTTCAGCTCGAGCACGATGTCGGTGCCGTCGGGATTGTTCAGGGTGAAGACCTCGCTCATGTTGTTCCCGTAGCAATAGGTCCATTGCACTGGATCGCCATGGCTCCTGCAGCTGAGGTATTCGCATGGGTTGGACAGGTCCTTCAGGATGGCCTCTTCGTTGTAGTTGCAGGCCTTGCTGTCCATGCATCCAGCGATGGGCGCCACGCCTCCGTAAATCATCATGTCGAGCTGGTGGTCTTGTCCGGTTGCGCAGCTGTTGACGTGGTTGGTGGTCAACTCGAAGGTGAGGGTGTTTCCGGTCGAGGCGATGAAGGTGCCGTCAATGACCCCGTTGAACTGTTGTGAAGTGTAGATCAGCGGGGCGTCTATTCCGAGGCCGTCGTAGATGGTCAAGTGGTCGCCGTTCGACGCGAGCCAACTCCAGAATGGCAGGTCATTGTTCAGCTCGAGGACGATGTCGGTGCCGAGAGGGTTGGTCACGGTGAACACCTCGGTCATGTTGTTCCCATAGCAATAGGTCCAAGGGGTCGGGTCCCCGTGGTCCCGGCAGGTCAGGTATTCGCAGGGCGAAGCCAGATCGGGCAGGACGGCGGATGGGGTGAAGTTGCAGGCCTTTTCGTCCTGGCATCCGCTCGCCGGAGGGGTCGCTCCGTAGAGCATCATGTCGAGGTGGTAATCCTGTCCATCTCCGCAGCTGTTGACGTGGTTGGACGTCAGTCGGAGGGTCAAGGTGGATCCGGAGGAGGCCAGAAACAGGCCGTCGACCACGGCATCCGCTGTCTGAGAGGTGTAGAGGAGGGGGGAGCCGGTGGTCGGCCCGTCGTAGATGAACAGGTGGTCTCCGTTGGAGGCCAGCCAGCCCCATGTGGGCAGGGCATTGTTCAGTTCCAGCACGAGGTCCCCGCCCTCTTGGTTTTCGAGGGTGACGGTCAAATCCACGTTGTTTCCGTAGCAGTAGGTCCATTGCACCGGGTCTCCGTGGTCCCGACAGGACAGGTACTCGCACGGGGAGGGTTCCACATCGGGGTCCGCGTCCGGAACGAAATCCGGGTCATAGTTGCAGGCGAGGGGGTCCGTGCATCCGCCGGCGTCTTGAGCCATGAGAGAGGCGGGGGCCACAAGCAGGGAGAGCAGCAGGGAGAGAATGATTGTCTTGGACATGGTTCCAACAATTTGAAAAAGAGCACATTTCCAAGCCTGTGGGAGAGGGCTGACATTGGTCATCGTTGCCCAGATGCAGTGGATTCCTACACGGGGCTCGGGCAGTCTACCTTCGTGGCCATGGCCGTGCCGGAGAGAAAGGTGGAATCCCGGGAATTCCTCAAAGGGGCAAGGGAAGCCGGTGCGCTTCTCCTGGATGCCCGCTCTCCGTCTGAATTCGCCGAGGCCCACATCCCCGGAGCCCACTCTTTCCCCCTGTTTGATGACGCCGAGCGTGCCGAGGTGGGCACCCTGTACAAGCAGGTGGGTCGGGAAGCGGCCGTCGAGCGGGGGCTTGAGCTGATCGGCCCCAAGATGGCCCGGCTCGTGCGTGAGGCGAAGGCGCTGTTTGCCGAGACTCCGGACCGACGGCCCCTCCATCTCTACTGTTGGCGGGGCGGCATGCGCAGTGGCTCACTGGGCTGGCTGCTCCGGACGGCTGGCCTGCCGGTCGTGCTGCTTGAGGGCGGATACAAGGCCTACAAGCAATCCCTACCGGAGTTCATGGGGCGGTCTTGGCCCCTCCTGCGGGTGGGCGGCTACACCGGATCGGCCAAGACGGCGGTCCTGGCGGAGTTGGCCAAAGCCGGTGAACAGGTGGTGGACCTCGAGGGCCTCGCCCGGCATTTCGGGTCGGCCTTCGGCAACTTGGAGCGTCATCCGCAACCGACGTCCGAGCATTTCCGCAATCTGCTGGCCGATGCCCTCTACGGCCTCGATGCCGGCCGCCGGATTTGGGTGGAGAACGAGAGCCGGCGGATTGGCAAAGTGCACCTCCCCGAACCGTTCTATCAGCGCATGATCGCGTGTCCCGCCCTGGAGATGATCAGGACGACCGATGACCGGGTGGACCACCTGGTGGAGATGTATGGCGCCTTTGACCCCGGCTTGCTGCGCCAGGGCTTTGAAGCCATCCGGGCCGAAGTGGGCGGGGCGGAGACGGAAGAGGCCTTGATGGCCCTTGACGGAGAGGACCTGGCCAAGGCGGCGCGCATTGCGCTGGCCTACTACGACCGCACCTATGAACACGGCCTGCAGAAGCGGGCCGGAGACCGGAGGCATCCCGTCGATTGCGGTGGGGTTTCCCTCGCGGAATGCGCGGCGCGCCTGATGGTGGAGGCGGACCGGCTGGGCCTGTGAGGTCCGGTTCCGAAAGGGGATGACAAATCTCATTCGCGTTCTGGGCAGGGAATTCGCATTTTGCTGTCATGCCTGACCAGCAACTTGCCTCCTTCGATGTGTGCATCGCGGGCAGTGGACTCTATGGGTCC
>WTID01000270.1 GCA_011522855.1 Flavobacteriales bacterium | reverse complement strand
TTTTCGGCGATTCTGCCAAATCGACTTCCACCGTTTCATTGGTGTACCTCACCTCCCCGGTCTTCCGCTTTTGGTAGACCACAGGAACATGTCCATTGATGACCACCACGCGCAGGTCTTCGAAGAGGCCGCCCTCGGTGCGGTTGTCGATGATGCGCTGGTAGACTTTGTCCTCCTTGACTTGATTCGGTTCAATGGGCCCCTCGATTTCGCAGCCATCATGAACGGCGTTGCCTTCGGATTTCTCGAGCATCAGGCCGCTGTGGGTGGTCGGGTCCACGTTAACGCCATAGCCAAAGACGGCTTGGTGGTGGCGGTCAAGGGTGGACTTGCTGATGTCAAGGCAATGGCCGTTCCAGAAACCCGGTTGGGCCTGCAGCTTCTCGGTGCGGTCATCGAAAGCCAGCCTCAAGACCGTGGTTCCGTTGAATTGGGCGGGGATCTCCGATCGATTGGTTACCACCCACTTCAACGCGTCGACGTAAGCCATGATGCTGGCGCGCTTGCTCGGCCAATCGGGGTGGACGAGGACAAATTGGGCCTGACCATACTGTTGCTTGGAGGCCTTGACCGCCTTGCGGAAACGGCGCTCCTTGCCGATGCGCTCGAGCAAGGGCATGCGGACAGGGTAGTCATTGGAGAAGAAGGCCATCGGGCGCGCTACTTCAGCTTCTCGATTTCGGACTTGCGGCCGATGGTGCGCGTGATGAAGTCGCGGTCGCGCTTGGGGCTGCGGGCCGGCGAGTACTCCCGGCCGTAGAAGATGATTTGCAAGTGCAGCTTGTTCCAGCGGTCTTCCGGAAACAGGCGCTTGGCGTCACGCTCGGTCTGCTCGACATTCTTCCCGTTGGTGAAATTCCAGCGGTACATCAGGCGGTGGATGTGGGTGTCCACCGGAAAGGCCGGGACACCGAAGGCCTGGGACATCACCACCGACGCGGTCTTGTGGCCGACGCCCGGGAGGCGCTCCAAGGCTTCCATGTCCTGAGGAACCACGCCACCATGCTCATCCATGAGGATCTCACTCAGGCGCACGATGGCCTTGGACTTCTGGGGGCTCAGACCGCACGGGCGGATGATTTCTCGCACTTCGTCCACGGGGACGTTGCGCATGTGCTTGGGGTTGTCCGCCCGGGAAAACAAAGCCGGTGTCACCGTATTGACCCGCTCGTCCGTGCATTGGGCACTGAGCAACACCGCCACGAGCAACGTATACGGGTCGGTGTGGTCGAGGGGAACGGGCACGACCGGGTAGAGCCGCTCGAGTTCATCCATGACCCATTGCACACGGGCCGACTTTGTCGACAAATCGGGGAGGGGAAGCGGGGACTCGATGACGGTTTCGGACATGGCCGCAAGGTATCTTCGCTTCACATGACTGCACCGCAATCCGTCCACAGCATGGTGGACGTTTCCGATCTGGTCGAATTCCAGCGTCATCTCGACGGGGCCCACCACATCGCCATCACCAGCCACCGGTCGCCCGACGCCGATGCCGTCGGCACGTCGCTCGCCCTGGCCCGCTACCTGCGTTCCACCGGAAAGGAGGTCACCTGCCTTCTGCCCGATGCGCCAGACGAGGCCCTCGACTGGATGACCGGAGTCAACGACATCGTGCTCTTCGAGCGGGATCCTGGCCAAGCTCAGGAGACGCTCCACCGCGCCGACGTGTTGTTTGCCCTGGACTACAACGGCATGGGGCGCCTCGGACCAATGAAGGATGCCGCGGAGTCCGCCACGGGCACCTGGCTCATGGTGGACCACCACATGGGGCCGGAGGACTTCCCGACGGCCAAGGTCCACGACGCCCGGTGCAGCTCGACTGCCGAACTCCTTTGGGGTGTGATTGCCGGTCTGGGTGGAAAAGAGGCGGTTGACGCCACCACAGCCGGATTGCTCTATGCGGGCATGATGACCGACACCGGCAGCTTCCGCTTCAACTCCGTCTCGGCCGAGACCCACCGTGTGGTGGCTGCGATGATGGACCAAGGACTGAACCACACCGCCGTTCACGAGGCCATCTTCGGCGAGCAACCGATGGACCGCATGAAACTTCACGCCTTTGCCGTTGTGGAACGCATGGAGGTCTATCCCGAATTCCAAACTGCCTTTGTCCACCTGACCGCGGAGGACATGGACCGGTTCCATTACCGGCCTGGCTACACGGAAGGATTGGTCAACAAGGCCCTCGGCGTGTCCGGCGTCAAGGTGGCCGTGTTTGCCAAACAATCCTCGGACCGCGTCAAGATGAGCTTCCGCTCGGTGGGGCAATTCAGCGTCCGGGATTTCGCCGAAAAGCACTTTGACGGAGGAGGACACCACAATGCCGCTGGAGGCGCCTCAAACGAATCCATCGGGGTGGTCATGGCGCGTCTGCGCGGCCTGTTGCCGGAGATCGCAGCAGGCATCGCCGCCGCGGAAGAACCGGGCGCCTGATGATGCGGCCGGCCCCGATCGGCGCCGTGTTGTCCGCCGCCATCCTGCTCACCGGTTGCTTCGGATGCGGTCATGATCAACCCCTGCCGAACAGGACCACCAAGGACACTCCGTCCAAACAGGACCTGCTCGAATTCCATCGCCTTCGGGCCCTTGCCCTCGACAGCCTGATTGACCAGGAAACCACAAAGTGGGGGAGTGTCCTCCGTTCCGGCACCGGCATCCGCTCCGAAAGGCTGGATTCCATCCCGGGCTCCCCGGCAGTATCCGCATTGGCGGAAGGCACCGTCCTCGAGCTGCACCATCGGTTGTCCCTTCTCGACGGCACGGACATCACCACCTGGGAAGAGGACGGCCCCATGGCCTTTGAGCCAGGCAGCACCGATCTGCCATCCGGGTTCCACGAACTCATCGGGGACGCCCACATCGGCGACAGCCTGCGCGCCCTGATTCCCCCGGTTCGGGCCTGGGGCATGTCCGGTCTCCCTCCCGACATCCCACAGGAAGCCGTGATTTCCGTCCACCTCCGGATCGGCCTCTACCAACGGCCGGAATGAAACCGGCCCTGCCCATCGCCGGGTGGCTGGTCGCCCTCCTTTCCCTGTGGGGCTGTCGCCCTTCGACACCTCCACCGTGGGTGCTCATCGAATTGGGCAGCGGGTCCGTCGCGGAGGCCATGATTGATGGGTGGATCGCGGCAGAAGTGGACCACCGGACCCACTGGCTCCAACCGGATGCGGACAACAGTCTGGCCACCTTGGCCCGCGATCTCCACTCTCTCCCGGAGATTGCCTGCGGAGACCTCATGCGGTTGGCCCCTGGAGACCTTCCACTGTCCGTCCGGGATGCCTTCGGCTGGCGGGAAAGAGTCGACAGCATGACCGTCCGCTGGCATTGCCATGACCAAAACAGCCTGGCCCAGTTCTTCCTCGACAAGATGGAGCGGAATTCAGCCCCTCCGAGCGCGCTCGAGCAGGAATGGATCAAACTGCTCCAGATGCACTTCCCCGACTACTCTTCCCATGCAGGGCAGGACATTCAATCAGGAGAGGAGATGACCCTGTCCATTTCCACCACCCGGGCCGATGGTCACCCCCTGCAACCGGAGACCGTCTCCATCTCGTTCAACAAGGGAGATGCGGATCAGGTGGTGCCGGCCATTGAAAGGGAACTGAACCGGGCTCGGACCATCAGCGAATGGGCCATGTGGGCCACGTCAGCAGACGCCTTCGGAGAAGAAGCGCATCCCGAACTCGGGTTGCCGGCTCACATGCCACTCCGGTTCAGTGTCCGGGTGGAGTGACCACTCAAGAAGGGAAATCGGCGGCGAGCTGCGCCTCTGCCGCTTCCCGGACCTGTTCCCGCACCAGCGCAAAACCGTCCTCGCCTCCGTAGTAGGGATCGGGCACCTCGGCTCCTGACGGATCGAACAGGGCCACCTTGTCTCGCTCGTCTTCAGACCGTGCCAAGGCCAAGACATCGGACAGGTTGGCGCGGTCCATGACGAGGATCCGGTCGAACTTCTGAAAATCGGCCCGGACGAACTTCCGGGACCGCTGGCCCGAGATGTCGATGTCGATGGCCCGCATGGTGTCCACACTGCGGCGGTCCGGTGGGTCTCCAACGTGGTAGCCCGAGGTGCCGGCACTGTCCACCTTGACACGGAGACCCCTCACCATGGCGACACGGCGAATCCAGCCCTCACCGATGGGCGAGCGGCAGATGTTGCCGAGGCAAACGACGAGATAGCGGGTCACGGCAGGAGGGAGGTCAGCTGACGTTCAGCTTCTTCTCCAGATCCTCGAGGTACTTGCGGAAGTGCTTGTCCGTCTCGCTCAGGTTGTTGACCG
>WTID01000078.1 GCA_011522855.1 Flavobacteriales bacterium | reverse complement strand
CTGGACGACAGCCTCGACCGGTATGAGGAAATCGACCGGCTCCTCTCCGATGACTGACCCGAATCGCCTCGGCTAACTTGACGGCGTGAACGTTCCCTTCCGCATTGCACGGCGCTACCTCTGGGCGCGGAAGTCCCAGCGGCTCATCCACCTGGTGAGTGGCATTTCCGTGGTGGTGGTGGCCGCCGTCTGTGCGGCGATGATCGCCATCCTCAGCGCCTTCAACGGCATCGAGGAGTTGGTGGAGGAGCTGTTCTCGAGCCTGGACACCGAGCTGGCAGTGCTGCCCGCCGAGGGTCGGGCGATTGAGGCCGCGTGGGTTGACTCGCTCGCTGCCCACCCCGGCGTGGCCTGGGCCGGCGGGGTCCTGGAGCAGGACGTCGTGGTGCGCCGTCAGGGCGAACCCGTGGTCTGCACCTTGCTCGGATTTGATGTGGACCACGCCGAGCAGACCGGACTGTCCGGTCGGTTGCGGCGTGGGGACGTGCTCCGGCCGGACACCCTGGGCAGCGCCTGCGGCTATGTCGGGCTGGGGGTGGCGAGCCAACTGCGCATCCCGGTCCAGCCCGATGCGCCGGCCACCTTGATGGTCGGTGCCCCGAAGCGCGGACGGAGCCTGTCCTCCGCGAGGGGGTGGTCTCCCGATGGCGGCCTCGACCGGCTGCTCGTGTCGGAGCGGTTGTCGGTCTGCGGCACCTTCAGCGTCAACGCCGACATCGACGCCCGGCACATCATTGCGCCCCTCGGCTTTGCCCAAAAGGTCCTCCAACGGCCAGGCCAGGTGTCGCGCATCGAACTGGTGCCCGCCCCGAGCTGGAGTCCGGAGGAACTGAGGGAGTCCATTGATGCGCGTTGGTCGGACGACGTGTTGACCCGCACCCGACGGGAGAAGAACGCCCTGATCCATTCGACGAGCCGGGCCGAGAAGTGGGCGACGTTCGCCATCCTGAGCTTCATCCTCGTCGTCGCTGCCTTCAACATCCTCGCTGCCCTGACGATGCTCCTGCTCGACAAGCGGCGCGACCTCGGCACCCTGTCCGCCATGGGGATGACCCCGCGGGACATTCGGCGGGTCTTCAGCTGGCAGGGGTTCCTGATCAACGCGGTCGGTGCCGCGGCGGGCCTCGCCATCGGCCTGACCCTGGTGTGGCTCCAGGACCGGTATGGCCTGGTGCGGCTGCAGGGGGCGATGGTCCCGGCCTATCCCGTCTCCCTCCGGACAAGCGACGTGCTCGGGGTCCTCGGGATGGTCCTTGGGGTGGGTGGCACGTTCAGTGCGGCCATGGTGGCGTACCTCGTTCGCCGCATGGCGCCCGACGCGGCGTAATTTTGCGGCATGGTCCGCATCGGCCCCGTCGAACTCGGTGACTTCCCGCTCTTGCTCGCGCCCATGGAGGATGTGAGCGATCCGCCCTTCCGCACGCTCTGCAAGCGGCACGGCGCGGACATGATGTACACCGAATTCATCAGCTCCGAAGGCCTGATTCGGGATGCCGCCAAAAGCCGACAGAAGCTCGACATCTACGAGAAGGAGCGCCCCATCGGCATCCAGATTTTCGGCTCGGAAATCGACTCGATGCGGCGGGCGGCTGAAATCTCCGCGGCGTCCGGACCCGATGTCCTCGACATCAACTACGGCTGCCCGGTCAAGAAAGTCGCCTGCAAGGGCGCCGGAGCCGGCATCCTCCAGGACATCCCCAAGATGGTCTCGATGACCAAGGAGATTGTGGACGCCGTGGACCTGCCGGTCACCGTCAAGACACGGCTCGGTTGGGACGACAACACCAAGTACATCGTGGAAGTGGCCGAACGGCTCCAGGACGTCGGCATCCAAGCCATTTCCATCCATGGCCGGACCCGCTCCCAGATGTACAAGGGCGAGGCGGATTGGACCCTGATTCGCGCCGTGCGGGAGAACCCGCGCATGGCCATTCCCGTCTTCGGAAACGGCGACGTGGACACGCCCGAGAAGGCCCTCGCCTACCGCAACGAATATGGGGTGGACGGCATCATGATCGGCCGCGGCAGCATCGGCAATCCCTGGATTTTCGACCAGATCAAGCACTACTTCGCCACCGGCGAGCACCTGCCCCAGCCGACCGTGGCGGACCGCGTAGAGGCTGCCCGCCAGCACCTCGACCACAGCCTCGAATGGAAGGGCCTGCGGCTCGGCGTGGTGGAGATGCGCCGCCATTACGCCAACTACTTCCGAGGACTGTCGCATTTCAAGGAGCACCGGCTCAGGCTGGTCACGGAGGACGACCCCACCGTGCTGCACGCCACCCTCGACCGGGTCGCGGCGACCTACGGCGACACGGCCCTGCCGGCGTAGATTCGGCCCCATGACCGCCGACCACATCCAAGGCATCAGCCGCTCCCTCATCTTCCTCGGCCTCCTTCTCGTGGGGACCGTGGTGGCTTCCGTCGTCGCCACCTTCCTCTCCGGGGTGCTGTTCGACAGGGTCGTGGCCATGGTGCCAGGCGGAGACCTGCCCACGGACGACGCCAGCTGGTGGCAACTGCACTTCCAGAACCTATGCAGCCAAGCGCTCGGATTCGGAGGGGCCGTCTGGCTCGCCATCCGCCTGTGGGACCGCAACGCCCTTCAGGGTCTCCCGGGCCGGCCGGCCGGCCGCAACACGTCCGTGCTCCTCCTCGCCATCCTCGCCACAGTGGCCAGCGGGCCGTTGCTCATGGCGAGCTACGAACTCAACGGACTGCTGATTCCCGAGGGAGGGATCATGGAACGTCTGTTCAAGCCGCTCGAAGAGATGATCGAGGCCATGACGGCGTTCCTCGCTTCGGGAGAGGGCGTGAAGCGCGTGGTCATCCTGCTCAGCGTAGCCGGACTTCCGGCCATCTTCGAGGAACTCTCCTTCCGAGGCGTGCTCCAGCCCCTGCTGATCCGGGCCACCGGGAGCGCCTTCTGGGGCATCGCCCTGACCGCCATCGTCTTCAGCGCCATCCATTTCCAGTTCTACGGCTTCTTGCCGCGGGTGCTGCTCGGCGCTCTGTTCGGGTGGCTCGCCCACCGCAGCGGCAGCCTGATTCCCGGCATGGCCGCCCACTTCGCCAACAACGCCCTCGCCGCGGTCACGCTGTGGGTCACCGGAAGCATGACCGACGACATCCTGGATTTGACGGCGTTGGTGGTGATCGGGGGCACGGCCGCAATGGCCGTCTGTATCTACGGCGTAGAACGGGTCATTCGACAGCGTCCCGCCTGAGGGCGAGGAACGCCTCGGCGCTGAGCAGATCTTCCGGCGTCGTCAGCTTGATGTTGTGCAGGTCCCCCTCCACGGGCGCCACAGGCCTCCCAGAAGCCTCCCAGACGGTGGCATCGTCCGTGAAATGGGGGGCATACTCGACGGCATAAGCATCCCGGAGTGCCGGCAAATCAAACACCTGCGGCGTCTGCACAGCCCGCAGTTCCGCGCGGTCCAAGGGCGCACTGCCCCCTTCTCCGATGCGGCGGATCGTGTCCTTGACCGGAACGAGCGGAATGGCGCCCCCGAAGGCCTCAGCCGCCTCGTAACAACGCCGGATGGTCTCCACCTCGACCAGTGGCCGTACCGCATCGTGGATTCCCACAAGCCCAGGTTCTTCGGGCAGGGCGTCCAACCCGTTGCGCACGGAGTGGAACCGCTCGGCTCCGCCGTTGACCACCCGGTCGACGGCAGCGGACGGATGGGCCCGGACCACTTCGGCCCATTCCCCGTGCAGGCTCTCGTGCAGGACGAGGACCACGAACAGGTCGGGCACCGCCTCGCGGAATCGCTCGAGGGTGTGGACGATGACCGGCCGGTCACCAAGCGGAAGGAACTGCTTGGCCACCGGCCGGTTCATGCGGGTGCCCGTGCCGCCCGCGACGAGGATCAGAAATCGCATGCGGCGCGTGGGCAAATCAGCCGCGAGCGGCTGCGAAACGCGCGGAGATGGCGTTCCAGTCGATCACGTTGAAGAACGCCGCGATGTAGTCGGGACGGCGGTTCTGGTAGTTCAGGTAGTAGGCGTGCTCCCAGACGTCCAGACCGAGGATGGGCGTGCCACCACATCCAGCCTCCGGCATCAGCGGGTTGTCCTGGTTGGCGGTGGAGCAGACCTCGAGGCCGCCATCCTTGACGCAGAGCCAAGCCCAGCCGCTGCCGAAGCGCGTGGCCGCCGCCGCGGAGAAGGCGTCCTTGAATCCTTCGTAGCTGCCGAAGGCGGCGTCGATGGCCGCGGCCAAGTCGCCCGTCGGGGCGCCGCCGCCGTTGGGGGACATGCTGGTCCAGAAGAGGTTGTGGTTGTAGTAGCCACCGCCGTTGTTGCGGA
>WTID01000273.1 GCA_011522855.1 Flavobacteriales bacterium | reverse complement strand
TGCTGTCGTACGCCACCACGGTCCATTGGGCGGCAGCCCGAACGAGGCTGTCCCGAGACATGAGCCACTGCATCCCTTCCGCCATGAATTCCACCTGCACCTCGAGGTAGGGGCTGCCTTCGGGAGAAAGGAATTGGCGGGTGGCCAACCGGATCCCGGGAACGGTTCCCTGGGCCACAACGGACTCCTGAGCAGAGGAAAGCAGGAGGATTCCGAACAACAAAACCCGGAGGGACATCCTCCGTAGACGGAATGGGGCCATTAATTTGTCCTTCGGCATCATGATGAACCTGCAAGATACATGGACGCCCATGGCGCGCACAGCGGTCCTCACGGCCCTCTGTTTGCTGGCCTCGTTGACCACGAAGGCCACGCACCTCGTCGGGGGCGAGATGTACTACGATCACCTCGGCGGGGACGATTATGAGGTCCACCTGATCATCTACCGGGATTGCGGACCGACCAACACCAACGGCACGGGCTTCGACCTGTCGGCCACACTCGGCGTGTATGAGGGGCAAAGCCTCTACGCAACAGGCACCATGGACCTCGACTTCAATCAGGTCACCAACATCGACTTGCTGAGCGGAAACCCCTGTGCCGTCCTGCCTCCTGGCGTGTGCATCGAGCGGGCGGAATACGTCTCGACGCTCACGCTTCCGGCCAGCGACCAGACGTACACGCTCGTTTACCAACGCTGTTGCCGAAACCCGCAGGTCATCAACCTGCAGGACGCCATGAACACCGGCTTCACCATGTTTGCGGAAGTGCCGCCGGTCAATTCGGCCCCGGAAATCGACACGGAGTCCAATTCCTCGGCCCGCTTCGTGGAGCTGCCCCAGGCCTACGTCTGCCAAGGCCAACCCTTTTCCCTCGACCACCTCGCCACCGACCCCGATGCGGACAGTCTCCTGTTTGCCATCGGCGACGTCTTCATCGGCGGCACCTTCACCGCGCCGACCCCCAACCCTCCAACGCCACCGCCCTTCACCAACGTCACGTGGGCGACCGGATATGGCCCATTCGCTCCACTCGGCCTCGGGGACGAGGACATCATGTCCATCGACCCAGCCACTGGCACCCTGACCGCGACTCCGACCACCGTGGGCAAGTATGTGGTGGGCATCATCGTCACCGAGTTCAGGCAAGACGACAATGGAAACTGGATTCCCTTGGGCAAGGTCATTCGCGACTTCACCATCGATGTGGTGCCCTGCGAGGTCCTGCTGCCCGAAGTGCTCTGGCCCGATCCCTGCTCCGGGTTGGACTTGAGCTTCGACGTGGACGCGGACGAAGGGGCCTTCTCTTGGAATTTCGGAACTGGCCTCGCTGAAGACACAAGCTCGGCCCAGGCGCCATCCCACAGCTTCACGGAACCCGGCATCTACCCGGTCTCCCTCGTCTATGACCTCGGCGGATGCGCGGACAGCTTGTCCATCGACCTGGCCGTCTCACCGCCCTTTTCCGCGGACTTTGCCCTCGGCCCCATCACCTGTACCGCCGATGCCTGGAGTCAACCGGTCACCTTTGCTGGAGATGACCCCGGGACCGGCACCCTCGTGTGGACCGTGGATGGCGCGCAAGTGGGAGAGGGGCTCGATCCGGACGCCTTCATCATTCCTCCGGGCAACCACGATGTGGCCACCGCCCTGACCAATGAATTCGGCTGTGTGTCCGGCGAAGAACAACCCACGGCCTATCCGGAATTGCCCGAAGCGGCCTTCGCGATGTCAGAACCACCCTGCAACGGACTGGACATCGAATTCACCAACCTCTCGGCCGATGCCGACGACTTCGCCTGGGTCTTCGACGTCGCCGCTCCGTGGACCGGAGGGGTGGAAGAGAGCGCACAGCCCAACCCCACCTGGACCTATGACGGGTTCGGCACCTTCGTCGCCCAGCTCATCGCCCAACCTGGCGAGGCCTGTGCCGACACGCTCCTGCAAGAGATTGCGGTCTTGCCCCAGGACCCCTTGGTCATGGCTTTCGGCGCCATCGAGCCCCTGGCGTGTTCCCTCGAGACCGACGTCGATTTCTTCTTCTACGGGGACTACGCCGATGCCGTGACCTGGGATTTCGGGGCGGCCGGTTCAGCGTCTGGAGACACGATTCAATTTGACTTCGGCGAATCCGGCCTCTACCCGGTGACCCTGACCATCGAGAACGACACATGCGGCACGGTCCAGACGGCCGAGTTCGAAGTCTATGTGCCGGAATTGGTGGCGGAAGTCGAACTGGTCATCCCCAACGTGCTCACGCCCAATGCCGATGGAAAGAACGACCGGTTCCGCGTGGGCACCCGCCGTGTGGATGGGTCGGTGGATCTGGCCAATGCCTCTTCCTTTGCCCAGTTCAAGTTGCAAGTCTATGACCGTTGGGGCGTGATCGTCCACGAGTCTGAGGGCGTTGGAGCCGGATGGGATGGACGCATCGGCGGATCACCGGCCGCTCCGGGAACCTATTACTACATCCTCGAGGCCGACCACAGCTGCCTGGACGAGGACTTGCTCGAAGTGGGGGAGGTCACGCTCATCGTGGACTGACCTCCCGTCGGAACCACCGCGTCTGTTCGACCCGGCACGTCACGGAGCGGAACGCATCATACCATTCCGACACGCCTCGGGCCTTGGCGCGGCGGTGGTTTGCCTGCTCCGCCCACCGCTTCACCGCCTCGGCATCTTGCCAATAGCTGATGAAGATGCCGTCCCGCCCATCCCGCAGGGATTCGAAGCCGAGGTAGCCCTCCATGGATTCCGCCAAGGCCATCACCTCGGTCATCGCTTCGGCGTAGCCGGGCGGGTCCAACGGCCGCTCTGAAATGAAGATGCTGGCATAGTGTCCGGGCTCAAGCCGGATCCGGTCGTCGACGGCGGGCATGCCGTGAAGGTCGCACACCCCATCTTTACCACATGAACGCTGCTTGGGATCGGGCCTTTCCGGACTGCACGCACGATGCGGCAGGACGCCGCACCCCCCAGCGCATGCGTTTCGGCCTCGCGGCCTTGACCACACCTCTCTGGGCACAGGACATTGGCCACGCCCCGAATCCCGAAGCCATCACCACACTCCTCCAGACCGCCGCCGAGCCCCTCATCGTCCTGGATCTGCCAACCGGGATGATCCCACCTGAATTGCCGTCTGGAAGCTGGGCCGTGGAACGCCACACCCGCCAAAGCGCGCTACACCCCAACGAAGACCCCGTGGACGCCTGGCCCTCCACCCGGCGCAAGCAGCTTCGTCGAGCAGACCGGGAAGGCATGGCGGTCGAACAGACCGACGACCTCGATGTGCTGGTCCAGCTCCATCAGGCGGCCCGCAACCGCAAGGGACTCAAGAGTGATGCCCGGGCCCTGCGCAAGTTGATGAAGCAGCTTCTGCAAGAGCCCGACACCCACGCGTGGACCGTCCGCAATGCTTCCGGTCACGTCCTGGCCGGCGGCGTGTTCCATGGAGCCGGAGACGGGCGGTGCGTGTACGGTTTCGGTGGTCAATTCCGAACAGAGGAGCCCGGGGAGAGCAGCCGGGCTTCCGTCCTGCTCATCGCCACCGCGATGCGACACGCCGCCAAGCTGGGGGCGAGCCCATTCGATTTCGGAGGAAGTCAGGATGCGGGGGTCGACCGCTTTTACGCTGAGTTCGGGGCCGAACGAATGCCCAAATGGAAACTCGTCCGCATCCAAGGACTGTGGAAGCCCCTGCTCCGATGGCAGAGGCCGGATCTATTTCCCGATTGATCAGGGCCAGACGGCTGCCTTGCGCGCTTCCGGAATGAAGGAAGCTTCGCGGGCCCATTCATTGATCTGAACGAACTCAGGCTCGGTGAATCCCATGCCATCTCGAAGAAGGCGGTACTCGTCCATGATGTCGATGTTCATGATGCCCGGATCATCCGTGTTGAGTGTTGTGCGGATGCCCGCCTCCATGATGCGCCGGAAAGGGTGGGCCTCCTTCGTGGCGCAGACCCCGCTCAGCCAGTTCGACGTGGGACAGAGCTCGAGCACCGTGCCGCGTTCGCGCACAAAGTCCAGAACGGAGGGATCCTCCAGGATGCGAACGCCATGGCCAATGCGGTCGGCGTGGAGCCATTCAATCGAGTCCCGGATGTTGCGGGCCGCTTGAGGCCCCTCGGCTTCGCCAGCGTGGATGGTCACGGCGAACCCTTCCGACTTGGCTTTCTCGAACAGCGGAATGAAGGGGGCGGGACCGACAGCGAGCTCATTGTCGGCCAAATCCATGGCCAGGAAATCCGCCTTCTTCTCGACGGCGAAGTCCAACCAGTACCGGTTCTCCTCCACGGTTTTGATGCGCTGCAAGAGGCAGATCAGGCCCACAGCCATGGGGAAGTCCCGTTCCGCCCGTTCAACCCCT
>WTID01000077.1:1753-4382 GCA_011522855.1 Flavobacteriales bacterium | reverse complement strand
GGCTTCAAGATGATTGGCACGTACGCCAAGCATGCGCGAGGGCTCATGGCCAAGTTCATCGTCCAGGAGCGGCTCGAGAACATCGAAGGGCTCAAGGCGTTCTCCGAAGAAGGCTACCAATTCAACCCGCATCTGTCCAACGACACCGATTGGACGTTCACGCGTCCCTCCACCCCCACTTCATGAAACATCCCATCACCCCTACCCTGCTCATCGCGGCCCTGGCCCTCCTTCCATTTGGATGGACCGGCTGTGCCGTAAGCGGACACAATACCACCACCCCCAACATGGAAAACCAGAATGACTCCCTGAGCTACGCCCTCGGCGTGCTGTTCGCCACCAATGTGACCAGCCAAGGCATCAAGGATTACGTGCCCGCCCAGATCGCTCAGGCCTTCGCCGACGTCCAGTCCGGCAATGCGGCCATGACCCCGGAGCAGGCCAACGAGCTCGTCCGCACCACGATGCAGGCCAAGGAAGCCGCTGCCGGGGAGGAGAACCTCAAGGCCGGCCAGGACTTCCTCGCAGCCAACAAGTCCGAGGACGGCGTCATCGAGACGGCCAGCGGCCTCCAGTACCGCGTGGACCGGGAAGGTGACGGCGACAGCCCCGACGCCAACGACCGCGTCACCGTCCACTACCACGGCACGCTGATCGACGGCACGGTCTTCGACAGCAGCTATGACCGTGGCCAGCCGGCCACCTTTGGCCTCAACCAGGTCATCTCCGGCTGGACGGAAGGCCTGCAGACCATGAAGAAGGGCGGACAGACCACGTTCTACATCCCCTCCAACCTCGCCTATGGCCCCCGCGCCACGGGTGACGTGATCGGCGCCAACTCGACGTTGGTCTTCAAGGTCGAACTCCTCGAAGTCGAGAAAGTGGACTGAATCCCATTGTGAATAACCAGAACAGCGCGCGGGGCCCTTCGGGGCCCCGTGTCGTTTATCGGCCACTGAGCCGACAGATTATATCAGATTATACAGAGGACGCAACTGTTTGAAAAACAGAGAAAAGACAATTTATCGGAGAAAAATGCAACCTGAACTTGAGGCCTGCAGTAAGGGAACCAAATCCCCATCTCCATGTCCTCTGCGATCCGCCTTTCCGCCGCCCTGTTCCTCCTGCTCCTTGTGGCCCCGTTTGCCCGCCTCTCTGCGCAGGGTGACCGGTGCGCCACGGAAACCATCCTTGAGGCCAACCTCGAGGCGGATACCGCCTATGCCCGGAGCTTCTTCGCCGTCCAAACCGCGATGCGGGAGATGGCCTCCACTTCCTTCCGCACGAGCACGGAATACACGCTGCCCGTTGTGGTTCATGTCCTGCACCATGGCGAAGCCGTCGGTGTGGAGAACAACCTGTCGGACGCCCAGATCCAAGGCGCCATCGACGCCCTCAATGCCGACTTCCGGGGAGAGTTCGGTGGTGTGGACATCGACATCGAGTTCGAACTGGCCAGCCGCGACCCCGAGGGCAATCCTTCTTCGGGCATCGTGCGGGTGGATGCGGCCGCGGCCATTCCCGAGTACACCGAGGACGGCCTCGTCACGGAGGACAACCTGCACCCCTCCTCGGAAAACAACCTCAAGTCGCTCAGCAACTGGCCCATTGAAGACTACGTGAACATCTGGGTGGTCTCCAGCCTGAACGGCGGCATGTCGCCCCTGGGATTTGCCTACCTCCCGCCCGTGAGTGGATTCTATGACGGCATCGTTCTTCACCGCCGGGTCTTCGGCATCGGCGAGGAATACGACCTGCTCAACAACTACGACCTCAACAAGTCCCTGACGCACGAACTGGGCCATTACCTCGGACTGTATCACACGTTCCGGTTGACCAACAGCTGTGGCGCCGAGTCCAACTGCTCCTCACAGGGTGATCAGGTATGCGACACTCCGCCCACCACGGGCAGCGCAGGATGCAGCCCCCTGGACTGTCCCGAGACGATGGTCGAGAACTACATGGACTACGCCTATGATCAGTGCGTGAGCGCTTTCACGGAAGGACAACGGACCCGGATGCGCAATGCGCTTCTTGGCTACCGAGCCAGCCTGCTGGAAAGCGATGGGCTCGTGCCGGTGGTCGCACAGGATGCGGGCATTGCCTCCCTGCAGGGTCTCGCCCCGATTGGGTGCAACGCGACCCATGACATTGACGTCTCCCTGCAGAATTTCGGCACGGAGGCCATGACGGAAGCCACCATCCACTTTTCGCTGGATGGCGGAACGCCCCTCTCCGTGCTGTGGTCCGGAGAGCTGGAAGCGGGCATGAGCACGCTGGTGCCGCTGCCCGCCTTGGCAGCCGGAGAAGGCGCCCACACCCTGACCGCGTGGACGTCCATGGCCACGGATGAGTACGCTCCGAACGACACGCTCGCCATGGACTTCGAGGTCGTGCCCGGCACCTGGCTCACCATGGAAATCCAATTCGACTTCCTCCCCCACGGCATCTCCTGGGAAGTGGAGAACACGGATCTGGGCATGGTCGTCCTCGAAGGCGGAGACTATTTCAACGACGAATACGCCAGCCAGTTCATCGAAATTGAAGGCTGCGCTTCCGATGGGTGCTACACCTTGACCGTCGAGGACCTGTTCGGCAACGGCATGCACTACTCGCCGCCCGGTTGGTA
>WTID01000077.1:0-1653 GCA_011522855.1 Flavobacteriales bacterium | reverse complement strand
TGACCGTCGAGGACCTGTTCGGCAACGGCATGCACTACTCGCCGCCCGGTTGGTATGCACTCTCCGATTCTGAGGCCAACATCCTCGGCGAGGGTTCCGGCAATTTCGGAGCCGAACAAACGCACGACTTCTGCATCGAGGGCTCGTCCGTCGAACCGTGTCCGGATGCCAATGGAAACGGTGTCTGTGACGATCAGGAGGACGAACTCTACGTCGCGGTTCCGGGCTGTACCGATCCGCTGAGCTGCACCTACGATGCTGAGGCCAACACCGACGACGGCAGCTGCGATTACCTCGATGCGCTCGGCGATTGTGGCGGAGACTGCGAAGCGGATGTCGACGGAGACGGAGTCTGTGACTCCGAAGAGATTCCCGGATGCACCGATGAGACGGCTTGCAACTACGACGCCGGCGCCACGGAAGAGGATGGCAACTGCGAATACGCCGCGGAAGGCTATGACTGCGAGGGCAATCCGCTGGTGAGTTCAGTGGGGAACCTCGAGGCGGGGCCGACCCTGTCTGCTTTCCCGAATCCCAGTGCCGGAGGCGTCTTCCGCATTGGAGGATTGCCGGGACCGGGACCCCATTCCTTGACCATTCTGGATTTGAACGGACGCGTCGTCCACGCAGAACGCGCGGAGGCGACATCCGCTGCGGCGGGTTGGACCCTGCAACCGGACATTCTCCTGAAAGCCGGGGCCTACTTGGTCCAGGTCGGCGATGCCCGAGCGTCCCGCACGGTCCGCGTCCTCGTGAACTGACTCCTTTCTTTTGGGGGCGAGGCGCTCAGCCTTCCCCGAGCTCGGCCGTGATCTGGTCCCGGAGAGACACGAGCCCCGCGGCTCCACGGAGCAGCAGGGGCCAGTGGGTGCTTTCCCATGAAATGCGACGGCGACACTGGCCTCCTTTGTTGAGCTCTTCCATGTGCACGCGGTGACGTCCCCATGTGCCCGTGACCTCGATGACCTGTTGGCCGATTTCGGCTTCCGACGTCTGGAGGGTCATCTCCCCGATGGAAAGAGAGAGAGCCTCTGTCCTCAACGGTGCTGAGAACCGGTCGGTTGGACGGCAGGTTTGCTCCACTTCGAAGGATAGGCTCGACGGGGCGGCGAGACAGAGCAACAGGTACGCCGTCGAAACCGCCGCAGCCACCAGAAAGAAGAGTCGAACATGTCCCATGGCTCAACTCGGACAAGCGGGCACCTCCCGGACCTCACCGATGGTCGGGTCCCGGCGCCGCAGGACAACGACGGCGATGTATTCACTCAACAACCCCCAGCCGTAGGAGGTCAATTGGATGCGGGCCGCCCGAGGCACAAGCCAGGCCACGCGCAAGGACCGCGTATCCGCCCACCCTCCGACGAACAAGGCCAGATGCCACACGGCATAGGGCAAGGCAGGCAAAGCGGAAGCCGAAGCACTCCACCCCAGGCCGAAATGCAGACACAGGGAAAGGGGCACCACAGCCAGGACATAGAGCAGGAACAGGCTGGGCATCCAATGGATGGGCCGGATGGCGGCGGGACAGAATTTGCGGATGTTGACCCGTGCCGTTCCGAAGAACTGGACCTGTTTCCTGAATTGCGCGAAATCCGTCCTCCGCTTGTGGTAGACGTGGGCTTCGGGAATGAGCACACTGTGCAATCCGTGCTC
>WTID01000190.1 GCA_011522855.1 Flavobacteriales bacterium | reverse complement strand
CCCGAGCGCCAGTTGCGGGACATCTTCCTCCCGCCGTTCGCTGCAGCCGTCGAAGCCGGCGCCGCCACCGTCATGGTCAACAGCGGCGAGACCAATGGCATCCCCGTCCACGCGGACCGTCACATCCTCACGGACATCCTTCGGGATGAGCTCGGATTCGAAGGTTTGGTCGTGACCGATTGGGAGGACATCCGATACCTCTTCAAGCGCCACAAGGTGGCCGCCAATCACAAGGACGCCATCGAGATGGCCATCCATGCCGGCATCGACATGAGCATGGTGCCGACCGATACGCTCTTTCCTGTGTTGCTTGCCGAGCTCGTCCACGAAGGTCGCATCGCCGAATCCCGACTGGACGAGAGCGTCCGACGCATCCTGGGCGTCAAGTATGACCGCGGCCTCTTCGAGACGGGAGGCATGCCCCCTGCCCTCGAGGATTATCCGGACAAGGCCAGCCTCGAAGGCACCGCCGCCCGGGCCGCCTTGGAGAGCATCACCCTCCTGAAGAATGAAGGCCAGCACGTCATCTACCCCAATCAGCCCATTCTCCCCATTGGAGGCACGGGGCGAATCCTGGTGACGGGCCCCACAGCGAACAGCCTGAACGCCTTGAACGGCGGATGGACCGGAACCTGGCAAGGAAAGAACCCGAAGTACAACACACCAGGCCGCCCCACCGCCGTCGAGTCCATGCGCGAGGTCTTCGGCGCGGACCGCATTGCCCTCGCCGAACTGGACATGGAATTTGACCAGACGGACATCGACGCGATCACACGCTCCCTCAGTCCACGGACCACGCAGTGTGCCGTGGTGTTCCTGGGGGAGATGCCGTACACGGAATTCAAGGGCAACGTCGAGACCATTGAACTCTTCCAGAACCAGCAGGACCTCGTGGAGGCCATTCACGCCACCGGCGTCCCGGTCATCGGGGTCTATGTCGGAGGTCGCCCGCGCACCCACCACAGCATCGAACCGCTGATGGATGCTTTCGTCATGGCCTACCTGCCCGGAGACTATGGAGCACGGGCCATTGCTGACGTTTTGAGCGGAGACTTCAATCCTTCCGGCCGTCTGCCCTTTACCTGGCCGCGCCATCCATCATCGCACCTCACCCACGATTGCAAGCACACCGAACTCAACGAAAACGGATTCAACCCCCAGTACACGTTCGGTTCCGGCCTGTCCTACTCCCCGGTTCAAACGACCAACCTGGAAATCCTGTCGGGAGAAACAGCCAACCTGGGAGACACCATCGCCGTCGAGGTGACACTGGAAAACACGGGGAACCGAAGCACCACCGAGACCGTCATCCTCTATTCCCAAGACCACGTCGCCAGCATCACCCCGTCCGTGGACGAGCTTGCGGCCTACCTGCAAGTGGTCGTGCCCGCCGGTGCAACCACCAAGGTCACCTTGGACGTCAGCTCATTGGACCTTGGATTCATCGGCCGGGACAACACCTACATCGTGGAGCCCGGCTCCTTTGGCCTTCGGGTCCAGGACCAAATTGTCGAGTTTGACTTGATCGCCCCTTGAAAAGAACACATCGCAGAACAGAACTGAAATCAACAACCCAAACACCATGAAGCACCTTACCCTTCTGCTGATGGCCTGCTTGGCCATCCTCCAGACGCAGGCCCAGAATGTCAGCGTCACCTTCAACCTCAACATGGAGAGCGTCTCGAATCCGAACGTGCCCCACCTCGCCGGTGGCGCCGACTTCGGCGTGCCGGGCGACAACCCCATGACCGACGCGGACGGCGACAATGTCTGGACCATCACGGTCGAAGTCCCCTCCGGATACACCGGATACTACACGTTCACCAATGGCGCCTGCCCGGACTGGGGGTGCAAGGAGAACATCGCCGGCCAGGACTGTGCCCATCCGGAGAACTACAATGACCGCCAGCTGGAGAACATCACCGAGAACACGGTCATCAACACCTGTTTCGGACAGTGCACCACGGACGGCTCCTGCGCCACCGTGGGCGGAGCCATCCCCGTGACCTTCCAGGTCGACATGTCCAACGAGACTGTCGGCAGCGGCGTGTTCATGAGCGGCACCTTTGACGGCTGGTGCGGGTGCACCCCGATGGACGATGCAGACGGCGACGGCGTATACAGCACGACCATCGACTGCACGCCTGGCGGATTCGAGTGGAAGTTCCTGAACGGGGGCTGGGGCGGCGAAGAAAACTTCGAGCCCGGCGGCGAATGCACGATGACCACGGGCGACTTCACCAACCGCTTCCTCTTGGTTGACGGCACCGCCCCCATCACCTTGGACGCCTACTGCTTCAACAGCTGTGGCGTTTGTGGCGAAGGCACTCCCTGCGTGGACTCCCTGCAAATCGACAGCACCATGATGTGCCCGCAGATCTACGCTCCCGTCTGCGGCTGCAACGGCGTGACCTACGACAATGATTGTGAAGCCCAATTCCTCGGAGGCGTGACCTCCTGGACCGAAGGCGAGTGCTCCACCTCCTCCATGGTGACCTTCAAGGTCGACATGAGCCAGCAGGACGTGGCCGGCCCGATCTACGTGACGGGCAACAGCGTCGACGGCTGGTGCGGCACCTGCGTCGAGATGCTCGACGGAGACGGCGACAACGTCTTCGAGGCCACCGTGGAGCTCGACTCCGGTGACCACGAGTACAAGTTCAACAACGGCGGCTGGGACGGCACCGAGAACCTCAACGAGGGAGACAGCCTCTGCACCCTGACCACCATCGATGGGGAGAACACCTTCGTGAACCGCTTCCTGAGCATCCTCCCGGGTGCCGGCGACGTGGTGCTCGACGCGGTCTGCTTCAACAGCTGCGACCTCTGCGCCGACATCCCCTGCATCGACACGGCCATGATCGACTCCACGATGATGTGCCCCGAAGTGTTCGAGCCGGTGTGCGGCTGTGACGGCGTCACCTACGACAACGAGTGCGTCGCCCAGTTCTACAACGGCGTGACCTCCTGGACGGCTGGAGCCTGTGTGTTCCCGACCCCGGTGACCTTCAACGTCGACATGAGCGAGCAGACCGTCTCCGGTGCCGTGTACATCTCCGGTGCCACCATCGACGGCTGGGCCGGTTCCCAGGTGGAGATGACGGACCCCGATGGGGACAATGTCTACTCCGTGACCCTCGAGCTCGACCAGGGTGACCACGAGTACAAGTACATGATCGGCAGCTGGGACACCAGCGAAAACCTCGATGAAACTGAGGATGCCGCCTGCACCATCACCAGCGGTGGATTCACCAACCGCCTCGTGACCATCACCTCCGAGGAGGCGCTGGACCTCGACGTGGTTTGCTACGAGTCCTGTGAGGCCTGCGCCACCATCGGTGTCGACGAGGCCAACCCGGTTGCCTTCCGCGTCTTCCCGACCGTCACCGACGGCGTCCTGACCGTGGCCTTCCCAGCCGCCCTCGAAGCCGGTGCCAACCTGGTGGTCCGCGACCTCTCCGGCCGCATGGTCCGCACCGAGAACCTCGGAGCCGGCACCGTCCAGACCATCGTCGACCTCGGTCAGCAGGCCAATGGCTTCTACATCATCCGCGTCGAGAACGGCGTGTACACGGCCACCGAAACGGTGATCGTCCAACACTGATTTTTTTCCCATCCACCACACCATGAGATTCTTGCTCCTCCTGGGTTGGTTCCTGCCGCTTGCAGCATGGGCCCAATCCACGGCCATCACCGGTACGGTGACCGACTCCGATGACGGAATGCCCCTGCCCGGGGTGTCCGTCGTCGAAAAGGGCACCTACAATGGCAGCGTGACCGACCTCGATGGAAACTACACGTTGATGGTGTCCTCCCCCGAGGCCACCCTCACGTTTACCTACATCGGGTACAAGACGACGGATGTGGCCCTCGCCGGCCGCACCACCGTCAATCACGGTCTCGCCGCCGACATCGCCGGGCTGGAAGAGGCCATCGTCATCGGCTATGGCAACCAGCAGAGGAGCAAGATCTCCGGTGCGGTGGGCACCATCGACGTCAAGGACGCCACCTCGGTTCCGGTGCTCCGGACCGAGCAGGCCCTGCAGGGCCGGGCGGCCGGCGTCCAGGTGACCCAGAACTCCGGACAGCCCGGGTCGACCCAGTCGATTCGGATCCGGGGCACGGGCTCGCTCAACAACGCCGAGCCCCTGTGGGTCGTCGACGGCATCCCGACCGGGGGCATCGACTTCCTCAACCCGGCCGACATCGAGAGCATCTCCGTCCTGAAGGACGCCGCCTCCGCCGCCATCTACGGTGCGCGGGGTGGAAACGGGGTGATCCTCGTGACGACCAAGAAGGGCGCCAAGGGCCAGCCGGCCCAGGTGACCTACGATGCCTACTACGGCATCCAGGAGCCCTGGAAGAAGATTGGCCTGCTCAACGCCGAGCAGTACGCCATCCTGATGAACGA
>WTID01000182.1 GCA_011522855.1 Flavobacteriales bacterium | reverse complement strand
GCGATGCTCTGCTGGCGTCCGTTGAGGACGTTGGCGAGCACGTCGTAGTTGGAGTTCAGCATCCGCTGGAGGTCGTCCGCGGTGTTGATGGCGTCCTCGGCGAGGATCACGTCACCGGGCTCGAACTCCAGCTGCTTGTCACAACCGGTGGTGGCGAGGGCCAGTCCGACGGCCAATGCGGCGATCCGCAGGGAAGAGGTGTTGAAACGCTTCATCGTGGATCAGAATTGGAGGTTGACACCGAGGGTGAAGGCCCGCTCCTGCGGAGGCGTGAGGTAGGTCACGTTGGGGCTCATGTTGCGGTCCTGGGCGTTCTCGAAGTCGCGGACGACCTCGGGGTCAAGTCCCGGGAAATTGGTGATGGTGAACAGGTTGGTCACGCTGGCGTTGATCCGGAGGTTCCGGACCGCATGCGGGCCCTCGCCGATGACCGGGATGGTGTAGCCGAGGGTCAGGTTCCGGAGGCGGAGGTAGCTGGCGTCGAAGACGAACAGGCTCGTGTTCCACCAGGGGAATCCGCTGGGCAACCCGTAGGTCGTCTCATCCAGGGTGAGGCGCGGGAAGGTGGCCTCATCGCCAGGTTGGCGCCAGCGGTCGAGGATCTCGGTCCGCATGTTCCAGCTGGTCACCACGCCGAGTTGGCGCTTGGAGGAGCTGTCGAAGATCTTGGCGCCGTAGCTGAAGGTGGCCAGGGCACGCAGGTCCCACCGCTTGTAGCGGAAGGTGTTGGTCATGCCGCCCACGAAGTCGGGCAGGCCGTCTCCGACGTATTTCCGCTCGTTGTTGTCGTAGTCGAACGTCTCGTTGCCGGCGCGGTCGAGGTAGACCGGCAGGCCGGTCTCGCTGTCCACGTGGCTGAACTCCATGAGGTAGAAGCTGCCGACCGGGCTGCCGGGGATGACGCGGCTGTCGTTGGTGCCGCCGCTGACGGCGTCCGGGGTGTAGTTGCCGATGTCCTCCAGCTCGTTGTAGTTCCGGGCGAAGTTGAGCTCGGTGGTCCACTGGAACTCGCCAATCAGGTTCCGGCTCTTGATGGAGAACTCGACGCCCCGGTTGAGGATGGTGGCCACGTTGTCCCACCGGTTCGTGAAGCCCGTGCTCGGCGGGGTGGAGACGTTCATGATGACGTCTTTGGACCGCTTGTTGTAGTAGGCAATCTCAGTGGTCACCCGGTCGTTCCACAGGCCGATCTCGATGCTCGCGTCCACCGTGCGGCTGGTCTCCCAGCGGAGGTTGGGGTTGGCCGGCTGGAGTGGGAAGAGGATGGGCTGCCCATTGTAGAGGATGCCGTTGTCGGCGGCGCTGTACGTACCGAAACGGGCGTAGTCCGGGAGGGCGGCGTTTCCGGTGCGGCCCCAGCTCGTGCGGGCCTTCAGGAAACTGAGCTGTCCGCTTTCGAACCAAGGCTCGTCGCTGATGACCCAGCCGGCGCTCAGGGAGGGGAAGAAGCCGTAGCGGTAGTTCCGTCCGAAGCGGCTGGACCCGTCCACCCGGGCCGTGCCCTGGAAGAAGTAGCGGTCCTTCAGCGTGTAGTTGGCGCGGCCGAAGTAGGAGAGGAAACTGTGTTGGGACGGGTTGTTGACCGTGGTCTGGCCGTTGGCGACCTCCAGCAGGCTGTCGTTCTCGAAGATTGGGCCGGTCACATCGCCGAAGCCGATGCCGTAGCCATAGCTGTCCGTGCGCTGGAATTCCGATCCGGCCAGCAGGCTCAGTTGGCTGAATTCCGTCAGGTCCATCTTGTAGTCGGCTGTCAGGCTGTAGTTCCAGTTGAGCACATAGTTGGCGTACCGGTTGGCGTTGCCCAGTTCACTCGTGATGAAAATGCTCGGCGGGTTGTAGATGTCCTCCCGGACGTGCATGTAGTCGAATCCACCGGAACCCTTGATGAAGAGCTTGTCGGTGGGGGTGAGGATGATGCTCGCGTTGTTGATCGATCGGTCCTCGGTGGTGACCCACGTCTTGCTTTCGCGCACGGCGACCGGATTCTTCGTCCCACCCCATTCGTCCTGATAGAGGTAGTAATCCCCGGGCAGCGACTGAATGGTGCCATCGGCGTTGAAGAGGGTGTCGGTGCGGTAGACGGGGTAATAGGGCAGGGCGTTGGACATCGCGTCACCGAGACCACCGGACCAGGCGGCATCGATGCGGTTGTTGATGCCCCGGCTCAGGCTGGAAGACAACATGACCTTCAGCCAGTCGGTCGGGGCATAATCGCCGTTGAGACGACCGCTCACGCGCTCGTAACTGTTGCCGATGAGATAGCTGCCGTTGTCGTCATAACTGACACCGGCGTACAGGCTGTGCTTGTCGCCGCCGCTGCGGGCACCGAAGCTGTAGTTGTGCTTGACGCCCATGCCGACGGTCTCATTGACCCAGTCGGTGTCGGTCATCATGGCCTGCTCGAAGGCGGCCTTGCGGGCTTCCGGGCTGTCGCCGGCGGAGGTGAATCCGGGGAGCCAGACGTAGCCGGTGCCCCCATCGTTCTCCCACGCCTCTTGACGCAGGGTCAGGTATTGCTCCGTGTTGAGCATGTTGGGCAGGGAGGCGGGGGTGGACAGGCCCATGGACGAGCTGAACTCGTAGCTCGTGCCGGTCTTGCCGCGCTTGGTGGTGATGAGAATGACCCCGTTGGCACCGCGAGAGCCGTAGATGCCGGTCGCCGCCGCATCCTTCAGGATTTCCACCGACTCAATGTCGTTGGGGTTGATCGTGGCGAGCGGGTTGTTGTTCATGGCCCCGCTGTTGCCGCGCAGGAAGTAGTTCTGCGTGATCGGAATGCCGTCCACCACGTAGAGCGGGTCACCAGCGGCGGACACGGAGGCCACGCCACGGACCCGGATGAGGCTGCCCGCACCGGCGACACCGGAGCTTTGGGACACCTGCACGCCGGCGGCCTGCCCTTGGAGGGCGGCTTCGAAGCTGGGTGTGCGGACGGCCGTGATTTGCTTGCTGTCGATTTGGGCGATGGAGCCCGTCACTTCCTTTCTGCGCTGCACGCCGTAACCGACGACGACCACGTCGTCCATCATGACCGCGTCGGTCTCGAGCTGGACGTTGATCACCTTGGTCTCGCCTGCGGCCAGGGTAACCGACCGGTTTGCCTTGAGGTAGCCGACGAAGCTGTAGTCGATGCTGTGGGTGCCGGCGCCGAGGGAGAGGGTGTAGCGGCCATCCATGTCGGTGGAGACGCCGCGGGCCCCGCCATTGGCGAGCACGGTGGCCCCGGGCAGGGGTTGGCCATTGTCATCGTTCACCACACCCGAGACGGTCTGGGCCGACAGGGTGGTGGTCAGGAGCAATCCGGCGAGAACCGGAAGGGTCAATCTGAAGAGGTGCATGAATCGGTTCGATTGGCGATTCGCCCGAAGGCGGCCACGAAAATAAACGTGAAGTGTAGAATGGACACGAAGGTGTGACCGGGGTCACTCAACATGGAGCCAATGGGCCGCCTGACTGCTGTTTTCGGACACGATACGAAGGACGAGGGGGCCGAAAGGCAAATCGGCCGGAAGCCGCAAGGAGCGGCTGCCCGGGGCGATGGCTTCCCGATGGCAGATGCGTCCTGTGAGGTCGAACACGCGAAGCTCGGCGGCACCTGCGAGGGGCTCCTCGAAGACCAGGGCAGCGTCCACCCCGGGGTTGGGCGTGATGCGGAATCCGGATCCTTTCTGGGCCTCTGCGATGGCGAGGATGTTCTCCGGCGTTTCCAGCGCCACGTCGGTCCACAGGTGGTATTCGCCGGGGGCGAAATCGACAGAGGCCTCGAGGTCGGTCACTTCGATGGATTCTCCGGTGAAGTAGTCATACCACGTGCCGGTGTGCTGGAATCCGGGAGCCATGGCCAGGTCGGTCACCTGGAAGTTGCCGGCCACGACCACGTTCATGTCGCTGCCGTTCAGGTGCAGGCGCTTCCCGTAACCCCAGACGTCCCAGGTGAAGTCGGTGGTCTGGAAGACGGCGTGGTCCCGCTTGAGTCCGGACAGGGCCGCCATCACCTGGTAGACCCGGTACCGTGCGGCCGCATCCCGGTAATCCCAGCGAACCGGCTTGGCGGCCACGCGGCAGTCTTCGGAAATGGTCACGCCGTCACTGCAGGTGTTGATGCTGTAGTCGTAGCCGAGCTCGCCGAATTGCCAGATCATCTTGGGGCCGGGCAGGGGGAGGTTGAAGCAGGCGGCCAACTCCATCCGGGCCAGCGCCGTCTCGAGCTCGGAGGCGTCATAGCCGCCATTGCTGTTGCCGAACTGGACATTCTTGTACATCAGCCGCTCCTCATCGTGGCTTTCCGCATAGCTCACTGAGCGGGGGTGGTTCCAACCGCGCTCCTGCCAGCTGGCCCAAGCGAGGTTTGAGCTGTAGCCCATGGCGGCCTCCTGGTAGTCGTGGGTCACGTTGGCCCACGTCATGAAGCCCATGTCGCTGAGGGCCTTCTCCTCGTTGTTGTCGGTCCA